>CALDSL010000065.1 GCA_937920255.1 uncultured Anaerolineaceae bacterium
GCCAAGCGCACCCAGGCCAAAGCGCAGATGCACGAGCGCATCACCGAAATGCGCAGCCAACTGGTCACCGCGCTGCGGTCGGAGTTTGAACGCGAAATGGAACGCGGCGTTCAACAGATCACTGAGGCGATCGCGCCGTATACCCGGTTTGTGCGCTCCGAACGCAGCAAACTGGAAGAAATGGAAACGGCGCTGGAAGAACATCGCGGCGAGATACAGCGGCTGAAAGCGCGTGTTGAGCAGGTTTAACCGTAAGTAGCTTCGTTATCGATAGAGAGGTGGGAGAATGTCAGAGCGTGTAGTTGTCCACATGAACAGCGATTTTGGTACGTATTTCACAGTGTCGGACCCGGATAGCGAACCGGACCGGGAACCACGAGATGTGTCCGCGCTGCACCAGTTAACCCCATACGGCATGTTACTGGCCAGCCTGGGGACATGCAAGGCCATGGTTGTGCATACCTATGCGCGCAATCGCGACCTGCCGTTGGACGAAGTGGAGTTGATATTAGAGTTCGGCCGCGCGTTTGACGATGATTGCGAAAACTGCGAACATATCGACCATTATGATGAAGTCATCCGTGAGGAAATCCGGCTGCAGGGCAACCTGTCTGCCGAGCAGCGCGACAAGCTGTTCCAGATTTCGCACCAGTGCCCGATCAATAAAATGCTCCAGGCGGGGACAAAGATTGACTCCCGCCTGTTGGATACCCCGCGAGCGTAACGACTGCGCCGCCCCGTCAGGCTTCTTCCGAGGCCGCGATCCAGCGTTTAACCGCTGGCGCGATCAGTTCATCGGTGATGACTTTCATGGCAGCCACCACCGGGATGGAAACCAGCGCGCCCAACAAACCGCCGATGGCCGAGCCAGCCAGCAACGCCAGGATTACCAGCAGTGGAGATATTTGCGTCGCGCGGCGCATAATATTGGGGACGAGGATATTGCCTTCCGCCTGCTGGAGCACGATCACAAACACCAGCGCAATCAAGGCCATGCGCGGCGATTGCAGCAGCGCGACAATGACGATAAAGAAGCCGGCAATAATCGGCCCCACCGCCGGAACCACCTCGAGGATCCCCATCAGCAGGCTGAGCACGGCCGGGTACGGAACGCCGATAATCACCAGCCCGATATACGTCAGCAGACCCATGATCACGCCGCTGATGACGCTGGCGCGCAGGTAGCCGCCCATTGACTGGCCGATCTGGTGCAATAGCGAGCGCACCCGTTCGTGGCGCTGTGGCGGGTACAGGTTGAGCACGTATCGCATCATTTGCGGTGAGAGCAGCAGCCAGTACAGTGAAATAAAGATCACCAGGATCACGTACAGCAGCGAATTCACCATGGTGATCGGCAAGGCCACGATGGCCGAGCCAAAGGTCCCCAGAGAATTCATCAAGATCTCGCCCAGGGAAGGGACGGGAAGGTTTTCCGGCAGCGCCAGCCAGTTGCGCAACTGATCGATCAGCTCAGGCAGCCCGGCGCCCAGGTCTCTTGCCTGCTGCACCAAAACTGGCGTAATCAACAGCGCGGCAGCCGTCAGAATTGCGATCAGCACCAGATAGATGCATAATACCGCCACCACGCGTGGGATCTTGCTGGAAAGCCCATCGGCCACCAGCTCCAGGGTTGCCGCCAGGGTAATTCCCAGAACGAAGATGGCCAGCACCTGGGCCAGTTCGCCGATGAGATACAGCGCGCCCAGACTAAAGAATAGTGCGGCCGCGATGGAAGAAGTGATCCACCACCAAAGGGCCAATCCCCTTGAGTTTGGTTTTGGCTCGGCTATTTGCTTTCGCTCTTCGACGTTTGTACGATCCCCGTCCGACGGATTCATACTTCCGTTTCGTCATCCTCGTAGAGATCCGTCTCGGCCAGGATCGACTCATCGTCATTCTCGTCGTCCCCGCCGGATTCCATTCCGTCTTCCTCCGTGTTCATCGACTCGGGGCTTAATTCCCAGCGGTTCTGGTCACGCGCATCAATTTTATCTTCGGTATTGAGTTCTTCAAAATCGTTGTATTCCAACCCGACCGCCTCACCTAGCTCGCCCACCACATTTTGCTCAGGCGTGGCCACAGATGCGCCAACCGATTCTTCCCCGCTCTGGAAATCATCTGTCCAGGCGGCATCCACATCGTCGGCGGATGTTTGCGGGCTTTGCCCGGTATGATCGCGCAGCTCGGCCATCAATTGGTCAGTCCCTTCGCCGATCTGCTGACGGTCGATGAAGTCGTCGAGTACATCGCCATCCTGGGTATAGCGCGCCATTTCCTCGCCGTCTTCATCCACCAGCGAGGCAAGATTTTCTGGGCCAAATTCCTCCGCGAGCGCGTCCATTTCTTCGGGGTCGCTCAAATCGACGAAATCACTGAACGAAATTTCTTCAATGGTCGATTCGTCGTGCGGGCCGCCGGTATCCGCGATCGCTTTTTCCTGCTCTTCTTCCGTCATGCGGTTGCGTGGATCGTCACCGCCACGATAATCATCATTCATCTTTAGCTCCTCGTCATTGTGACAGTTGTTTGGAGACGAAATAACCGTACTTGTCCTTCTACATCTTATTCAGAAAGCCATTGGGAACAATGGGGAAACGTCCCGCAGGCGAATGGGAACTTCCCTAAACGCTGGCAATCAGGCGGTCATCGCAATTCCATATTTGGGGACTTTACCCTAACTATGTTAGGATTAATCCCCATTGAGAAATGGGAGCGGTGAAAGTATAGTTTTGCTAGAAAGGTGCCTGAAACCTTTTGCGACGCTCGTCTAGAAGTGCCGGGGGACCCACAACAACATAACGAACCTCTAAAGACGGGCTCCAGGCCTGATAACTCGCTAAACTGCTCAGTGTTCCAGCCTGTTGCTCTTTGGACAGGCTGGAAGCATCTATCAAGCAAACAGTCGAAACCTCCATCGGAACAAGCGCTGAAGACTTAGTTGGTCAGGCTTCCACATATTTAATGACTGGTACGGATTGGGCGTCCATTGCCGCCCATAGACCTTTGATAAGAGAGTAAGTGCAATGTTTAATGGTAGGAAAGCTGTACCGCCTCAAAAGGTGATTATTTTGAGGCCATTACAATTTGGCGATCTGATGTGCGCGGTTCCTGCATTCCGCGCCCTTCGCTCTGCCCTCCCATCGGCTGAGATCGTTCTTCTTGGCTTGCCATGGGCAGAGCAGTTTGCCAACCGCTTCCGCCATTATCTCGACCGGCACATCTGCTTTCCCGGTTTCCCAGGTTTCCCCGAGCGAGAACCGGATATCTACGCATTTCCCCAGTTGCTCACGCGCACCCAATCCGAGCAGTACGACCTGGCCCTGCAAATGCATGGCTCCGGCTGTCTGTCCAATTCGATTGTCAGCCTATTTGGCGCGAAAGAAATGGCGGGCTTTTTTCTGGAAGGCAATTTTTGCCCGGATCCTAATGCCTTCATGCCCTATCCGCAACACGGGCATGAAATCCACCGCCTGCTGGCGCTGGTGGAATTTCTGGGCTTGATGCCCGCCGGGCAGCGCGCAGACGACCGGCTTGAATTCCCGCTCAGCGACTGCGACTGGCGCGAATACGAAGAGTTGCGCAACCGGTACGCATTCGGCGCGGAAATGGTTGTGATCCATCCCGGGGCGCGCGCCGTGGAGCGGCGCTGGCCTGTTGAAAAATTCGCCGAGGTTGGTGATTTGCTGGCTGACGCCGGGTATCAGATTTTGCTCACCGGTACGCAGAGCGAGCAGGAAATTGCCCGTCAGGTGCAGGCACGCATGACAGCCCCGGCGGTTAACCTGTGCGGCGAGACAGGATTCGGCGCATTAGGCGCGTTGCTGGCGGCTTCACGGCTACTGGTGTCAAACGACACCGGCGTTTCCCATCTGGCGCCGGCGCTGCGGGTGCCCAGCGTTATTCTTTTCTCGGCCTCGGAACCCGAGCGCTGGGCGCCTCTTGACCAGAATCTCCACCGGCGCATCCTCAACGCGGGCAGCGTCGATCCAGAAACGGTCTACCGCGAAGCTAGCCTACTGCTGGAAAGGAACCGCCAGTATGCAGGCTAACACCGCCCAAGCACGCCGTATCCTGGCCGTGCGCCTCGATAATATTGGGGACATGATCATGCTCAGCGCCGCGCTGCGTGAGTTGCGCGCCGCCCATCCACAGGGGCACATCACATTATTGACCTCACCCGCCGGCGCGCAGGCGACCGAAATGCTGCCCTGGGTGAACCAGGTTCTGATATGGCGCGCCGTGTGGCAGGAGATCAAACCACGCTTCGCTTACGGCCCCGAGAATGAATGGGAACTGGTGAACCTGCTCAAAGCGGGAGAGTACGACAGCGCTTACATCTTTACCAGTTTTTCCCAATCACCGCACCCGCCCGCTTACGCCTGCTACCTGGCCGGCATCCCTGAGCGCATCGGACAGTCAAAAGAGTTTGGCGGGTTCCTGCTCACCCAGTGGGTGCGGCCGGAAGCGGATGCATCCTACCAGGTTGACCGCAACCTGCACCTGCTGCGTGAGAGCGGCATCCCGGTCAACGACGACCGGATTGAGTTGCGCATACCCGACCGCGTGCAAGACGAAGCGCTTGCCATCCTTTCCAATCTGGGCATCGCTTCGGATGAAGACTTTATCCTGGCAGCGCCGGGAGCCAGCGCGGCCGCCCGCCGCTATGACGTCCACCGGTTCGCGGAAGTATGCTGGCGCGTAGCCGCCGAGACCGGTCTTCGCGTGGTGGCAGCCGGCACCGAACGCGAGCGAGAATTCATGGCGCCATTTGTCGAAGCCGCATCCACCCACCCCGCGGTTATACCGTTGATCGGGCAGACAACCGTCGCCCAACTGGCAGAGACCATCCGGCGCTCCGGACTGGTGATGGCAAATAACTCAGCCTCGCTGCATATGGCCGAAGCGTTCAACCGCCCCGTGGCGGTCTTCTATTCGGGAACTGAGTACCTGACCCAGTGGATGCCGCGCTATACGCCCGTAAAAGTATTCAACCGCGCGGTGGATTGCTCGCCGTGCTACGCCTTCCAGTGCCCGTACAAAATGCAATGCCTGGAGATCGATCCGCGTGAAGCTGCCACAGAAATTGCCGTATTTTTCGCGACGTCCGGACAAAACAGCTTCATAACTTCAACGATGAGGGAGGCACGATAACCTTGAACGCACCGATCTTCCGCGACCACAGCGCGCCCAAACGGGTGCTCACCTGGCATATTCATGGCAATTACCTGTACTACCTCACCCAATCACCGCATGAGTTCTACCTGCCGGTGAAGGAAGGCCGCCCCGAAGGCTACGGCGGTCGTTCCGGTTCGTTTCCGTGGGGTGAGAACGTGCACGAAATTCCGGCGGAGGATGTGCGCCACCAGCAGTTCGATATTCTTCTCTTTCAATCGCACAGGAACTATCTGGTCGACCAGTTCGAAATCTTATCGGAAGAACAGCAAAAACTGCCGCGCCTGTACCTGGAACATGACCCCCCACGCGAGCACCCCACAGACACCCGCCACCCGGTGGATGACCCCAATATGCTGCTGGTGCATGTGACCCACTTCAACCGCATGATGTGGGATAACAACCGCACCCCATCCACCGTCATCGAGCATGGCGTCCTGGTGCCGGACGATGTGGCCTATACCGGCGAGCTGGAGAAAGGCATTGTCATCGTCAACAATATGGCCAAACGCGGCCGCCGGCTGGGCGCGGACCTGTTCGAGCAGGCGCGCCAATCTGTGCCGCTGGATCTCATCGGCATGAATGCCACCCAGCTCGGCGGCTTGGGAGAAGTGCCCTATGCCCAACTACCTGCCTTCGAGGCACGCTACCGCCTGTTCTTCAACCCCATCCGCTACACCAGCCTGGGGCTGGCCGTATGCGAGGCGATGATGGTGGGCCTGCCGGTCATTGGCATGGCAACCACCGAGATGGTTTCCGCCGTCCACAATGGCGTTAACGGCTTTGTAGACACGGACATCGACAATGTTATTGAAAAAATGAAGGAGCTACTGAATGATGCAGACCAGGCGCGCAAGCTCAGCGCTGGCGCCCGCGCCTACGCCCGCGAACGGTTCTCTATTGAACGCTTTGCCCGCGATTGGACCACGGCCTTTCACCTGGCTTCTGAAAATTATCTGACGCCAACATCCATGTGAACGCTTTCCCCATTTATTGGTATTGGAGTTGTGAATGAGAAGAAAAATTGCGCTAATCAGTGAACATGCATCCCCAATCGCAGCCCTGGGTGGCATCGACTTTGGCGGCCAGAATGTGTATGTCGCCCAGGTTGCTCGAAACCTGGCTGCCATGGGTTGGGATGTGGATGTTTTTACACGAAAAGACAACAACAGCCTTCCCGAAATCGAGGAATGGGAGAATGGCGTTCGCATCTTTCATGTTCCTGCCGGACCGCAGCGACACATACCCAAAGAACAGATGCTGCCATATATGCCAGAATTCGCCCACTACGTGCAAGGAATTATTTTGCGCCAGCCGCGCCCCTATGATCTGATCCACGCAAATTTCTTCATGTCTGGCATGGTTGCGATGGAAATAAAGCGTAAGCTCAACATCCCCTTCGTGATCACCTTTCACGCGCTGGGGCGCGTGCGGCGCAAGCACCAGAACAAAAACGATGGTTTTTCGGACGAGCGTTTTGCGATCGAAGAGCAGATCATCGCCGAAGCCGATCGCATCATCGCCGAATGCCCGCAAGATCTGGAAGACCTGACAGCCCTCTACGCCGCCGATCCGGCCAATATTTCGCTCGCGCCCTGCGGTTTCGACCCAGACGAAATGTGGCCGGTGGATAAAATCGCCGCGCGCAAGCGCCTCAACCTTCCAGTGGACGAACGCATCATTCTCCAACTTGGACGCATGGTTCCGCGCAAAGGCGTCGATAACGCCATCCGCGGGCTGTCGCGCCTGGTGCATCATCACAACATGCCCGCGCTCCTGGTGATCGTCGGCGGCGACACCGACATTCCCGACCCGGCGGCGACGCCTGAGATTGCCCGCCTGCAGGCCATCGCTCATGAAGAAGGGGTAGCAGACCGGGTGATTTTTGCCGGCCGCAAAGCGCGCCATGTTCTGCGCTATTATTACAGCGCGGCGGATGTCTTTATTTCCACACCCTGGTACGAGCCGTTCGGCATCACACCGGTGGAGGCGATGGCTTGCGGCACGCCGGTGATCGGCTCCAACGTGGGCGGCATTAAATACACTATTCAGGACGGGAAAACCGGCTTTCTGGTTACGCCAGATGCTCCCGAAGCGCTGGGCGACCGGCTGGCGCAGCTTTACCGCAGCCCGGAGATGCTGAAACGCTTCCGCGGGCAGGCGATCCGCCGCGCCAATCAGCTCTTCACGTGGAAGAAGGCCACCGACCAGCTCGCTTCGGTCTATGAAGAAGTGATTGGTACGGCGCTGCCGGAGAAGACGGTATACGCCGCTCCCCTGGCCGTGATCGAGCAGAACTTCCACACCGCGCAGGATGCGCTGGAGAAATCGCGGCAGTC
>CALDSL010000066.1 GCA_937920255.1 uncultured Anaerolineaceae bacterium
GCGCCAGCCACAATTCGGGGTTGAGCGTGCTGAAGAAGCTGTTGCTCTTGACGCGAACTTCAAAGTGTAAATGCGGGCCGGTGGTATTGCCAGTCTCGCCCACCAGGCCGAGCTGGTCGCCGGCTTGTACCACCTGCCCGGCGATCACGTCGATGCGGTCCATATGCGCATAGACAGTGTACAGCCGTTTGCCGTTCCATCCAAAGTCGTGCTTGATGGCCACGGCTTTGCCATAGGGGTCGTTCTCATTTGGCGAGCCGGAGAACAGGCCCCAATCGGCCCACACCACCGTGCCCGCTGCGGCCGCCATGATGGGCGTGCCCTTGCTGGCGCCGATGTCGATGCCGGTATGGACCACTTCTTCACGGCCGGGGAACAGGCCCCCGTAGCGGTAATCCGCCAGCGGCCAATTGATCTCATCCGCGGCGATGGGACGCGAAAAATAGAAATGGTCATACGGCCCCAGCGCCCACGGCGCGCGGTACAGCGCCGGCCGCCACAGCGAAACCGGCGCCTCGCCGGGCGTTGGCAGAGTCAGGCGCAGCGGTTCCGGTGTCGCCTGCGCGGGCCGCTCGGGCATAGCCGTGGCAGGGTCGGCCGGCTCAATGATGGCCGTGATCACCGGTTCGGTGGGCTGGGCTTCCACCAGCAGTCTCGCCACCGCGTTTGGCTCGCCAGCGGAGCGCTGCCCGGCGCCACCCATCGGCGTACAGGCGGCGAGAACTGCTGCCAGAAGCAGGTAGAGCGCGGTTTTGCGAAGGTGGGCGAGGGTGGCGGTGTTCATGGAGGTTGCTCCAGGGTTGGTCGTGGTGTTTATGGTGTCGCGGGCGGCGCCTGGGCTCCATCGACCAGGCCGGCCGATAGCGCCTCTGGCGGGTACAGCTCGGCCATGGCGCTGGCCCAATCCAGGCCCTCGCGGTGCACGAACTGGTTGAAGCGCGCCGCGGGGTAATAGGTGAGCCAGTTAATCAGCGCGGGCTGGCGCTCCCAGCCGTAGCGCCCGGCCAGCTCAGTGAAGTCGACCCAATAACCTTCTGGAATGGCGGCCAGTTGCCCGCCCTGCTCGTACACTTTGGCGTCGCCGTTGAAGCGCGCGTCCAGGTCCCAGGCCGGGCGGGTGAGCGGCATGCCCTGCGAGCCGTCCTGGTAGCGTGCTTTGAGATACACGCGCCAGTAGGTGCGCCCGTTGATGTCCTCGCGTACCAGCGCCATCCAGCCGGCGTGGGTCAGCACCGGGTTGGCGTTGAACGCCCGGCCGGTGTACAGCCAGTCTTCTTCCATGCCGGGCGCAGAAGGTTGGGTGAGAGGGAGAAAAGCATTTTCCAGGTTGCCGAGAAAGTCCCAGCCGGTGCGCGCGGCCACGTCCTGGCGCAGCGCGCGGAAAGCCTCATCCACCGCGTCGTGCAGTAGCGGGTAGGGCGCCTGGACGTCGTCCAGCGCCACCACCGAAAACCGCCCGGCCGGGGCAATGGGGAACTTGGTGAAGACGGCTTTATACACCGCCGCCGGTTGCTCGTTGGATGCGCGCCCCAGCGCGGCCAGCACGCTGTCGCCAAACGTCGAATGCTGCCAGTCCATCCCGCGTACTTCGCCGGGTAAGATTTCCACCGGCATTTCGATCAACCCGCTGCGGGCGTTGTACAGCGCCACGCCGTTCTGGTTGGGCGTGCGCACCTGCGCCAGCAGCGCGTCGCCCGCCGGGCTCCACACCGGCTGCGCGCCGGCGCCGGCTGGGCGCGTATTCCCAGGCTGCGCCGTGCGCTCCCACACCTGGATGACTTCCAACCCATCAGCTTCGCTGGACCAGGCCAGCGTGCTGCCGTCCGGCGACCAGGCTGGGGATGCCTCGCGCGAGCCGGCGCTGCGGCTGAGGTTGGTGAAACGCTCAGCGGTGGTGCTGTCCAACTTGAGCAGCCAGATTTCGTCCTCACCCGAGCGGCGGGAGACAAACGCCAGCTCGCGGCCAGCCGGCGACCAATCCGGCGCGGTGTCGGGCGCGGCGTCGTCGGTGACGCGAATCGGTGGCTGGGTCAGGTCGCTGACCGAGCACAGGTAGATGTCCAGGTTGCCATTCGCATAGCTTTCGTAGGCCAGCCATTCGCCATCCGGCGACCAGGTCGGCGCGCCGTCATAATCTGCCGTGCTGGTGAGCTGCACCAGATCGCCCGAGCCCAGGTCGAGCATGTACAGGTCCCAAAACCCGCTGCGGCGCGATGCAAACGCCAGCTTCGTGCCGTCCGGGCTGGCGCTGGGGTGAATGTCATCCCAGTCGCCGTTGGTCAGGCGGGTGAGCGGCAGATAGCTGGGGTTGTACGCAAACAGGTGCGCGTACGCGCCATCCTGCATGGAAAGCACAATGGCGCCCTGCTGGCGCAGCGCTTCCTGCAGCGAGGCGTCCGGCGCCAGGGAAGGCATGGGGAAGGGTTCGGGGTTTTCCGGCGCGGCGGCAGCCTGCTCGGTGGGAACAGGTGAAATGTCAACCGCTACTGGCTCAGGCTGGGCGCCAGGAAAATACAGCGGCCATACCAGGCGCGCCATGAGGAGCACATTGATAATTACCAGGATTAGCAGTACCGGTACGAGCACCCGGAGCCGCACGGTGGGTCGATGTTTCATGCTTTTGACCAGGGTGGTGCCAGCAGGCGTGTCGAATAAACTTCAAGGCGGCATTATTCAGCGCGGAATGCCTCTTGCATTGTAGCATCCGCTTCTTGCCGCCGTCAATTTTCATTCTTGCAAGGTCATCACGGCTGCAGCGAGAGCAGCTCCTGGGGGTTCATCAACTGGAACAACTGGCTGACGCGCCAGGTGCAGTAGGTGGCGTATTCTTCGGGGGTGGCGCTACCGTCGTAGTACGACATGGACGGGAAGCGTGCGCCCGAAGGGCCGACACGCACCTCGAAATGCAGGTGCGGGTTGCCGGACATCCCGGTATTGCCCACTTCGCCAATCGGCTGGCCGCAAGCGGCGGTCTCACCCACTTGGATCGGCGGGGACTGGCGCAGGTGCGCGTACAGCAGGTAGAGCGAGCGCCCCGGCCCGGTGCCGGGCATCGAGGCCGGCTCGGCCGGGCAGTTGACCATGCGCCCATCGGCGGGCAGGACCGGCGACGGGGTGGGAATGGCCAGCGCCGCCAGCCACTCGGGCGGAACCTGCTCCAGCGGCGTCTCGAGAATGATCGCGTTGCCGTATGGCGGCCGGTCGGTGACCAGGCCAACGACGGTACCCGCCAGCGCCGAATGAACCGGCAGTCCTTCCATGCCTTCGCGACCGTTAAAGCGGTAAAACGCGTAGTCGTCACCGTGGTGGCCGTCGTCCTGGCCGGGATGCGGGGTCTGCATCGCGCCCTGCAGGATTTCCTTCATTTGACCCAAGCCGATCCCTTCCAGCGGCGAGCATAGCCCGGTGTAGGCTGGCGTGCTGGTGCCGGTGGGGACCGTCGTTTCCGTCAGCGTAGGGGTGATGGTTGGGGCGGTGGTAGCGGTGGTTAGCGTGGCCGCCGGCGTGGCGCTGGCCGGAGGAGCCGGGGTAGACGTAACAGGGGCAGGCGGGTTTGCGGCGCAGCCTGCCAGCAGTAGCAGGATGGCCACGCGCAGCGCGGCGCGCGCCAGGGCGTCGAATTTATGCATCCTGGGCGGGTTCCTCGCTGGTGTGGAACTGAAGGGTGCGCTGGTCCACCGTGCCAAGCTCCGCAAAACTCAAACGTGCTTCCAGCGTAAAAGCCTCCGCGCCGATTGGGCCGCGGATGTGCATGGTGAACACCAGTTTGTTTTCCATGGTTTCGATAATGGAAATGGACGCGGCTTCTTCTCCCTCGGGATGGAGAATGCGCGCTTCCAGGTTGGGGCGCTGCTGGAACGGCGTGATGGTAATGTGCACGCGAACGCGCCGGCCGTCCGGCCAGGGCTCGACGTGCACGTCGGTAAACCGCACCTGTTCGGGCGGTAAAGCGTCTTCGGGGGAAAATGGCTGGTAATTGAACATGCTCTTATTGTAATGAAAAGCGGGTGTTTTGGGGGGATTCCCAAAACACCCGCCGGGAAAACGAAATTACGCGATCTTGCGGCACTCCACGTAGAAGCGCTTTTCTTTGGCTTCGCCCATCGAGAAGGTCTTGCGCGGCAGCGCGCCATCGAGGATCACGGTTTTGAACAGGTCACCCTTGTCCATGCCAGGCACGTAGAAGCCGGCGTTGCCCGGCTGCGCGCCCAGCGAGGTGACTACATCTTCCCCGTGTACATAATCGATATGCCCCGCACCGCCGTTCTTGATGAAGTCATCCAAAAAGGCCTGCAGCGTGCCGACCGCCAGGTTGGACGTCGGCTGGGTGAGATACACTACCTGGAACCCGTCCGGGCCAATGTACCCGACTGCCTGTTCCGGGCCGAGGGCTGCGTCCACGGCGGCGACCATTTCGGCCGCGCTGGCGGCGGGCTGCGCGCGCACCGCGCCGTGGAAATACGTATTCATCGCGTCCGGCAAATCGCGGCGCACGTCGAACAGCACGCGGTGGATCGGCTCGAATTCCAGCCCTTCATCGTGCACGTTTTCCAGTTCCACCAAAGCGTAGCGGGCCGGGTGATCCATCCCCACCCTGCCCTTGATCTTCTCCCAGATCGCCTTGGCGGTGGCCAGCGAGTGGTTGCCATCTCCCATGGCGAACAGCAGCACGCCCTGGTCGGAGCCCACGCCGTACTTGTCGGCGAATGCCTGCGGGTCGGCCAGCTTTTCCAGGGCGGCAATCACCTGAGCTTCCAACTCGTGGTTATCCACGCGGTAACCGCGCAGGTGGCCGCTGCCCTGCATCAGTTCAAAATCATACACTTTTTGCAGATCGGCGGCGTGTTGGCCTACCGGCTCGATCACGCTGCGCTGTGGGTCGTCGATCAGCACCAGGATATGCGGCAGTTCCAGCGTCGCGCCTTCGCGGATGCGGATGCGCGGGGGCAGCCGGTCGAGGATGGTGCCTTCGGTGGCGCGGATCAGGCTCTGCGAGCCTTTGTTGTAATCATACTGCTCCAGATCCAGCGCCAGCACCAGCCCGCGGCGGGTCTTGCCATCGGTGGTGCGCTCGACGTAAATCATGCCTTCCTGGGGAACGAGCATACCCTGGTCGATGTATTCGCGCATGGCCTGCTGCGTGCTGTGCAGCCGGGCGGTTTCCTGCTCTTTGCCCAGAAAAACTTCGGGGAGGATCAGATTATATGTAGAGGGAGCATCGCCCACCAGCTCTTCCACCTTCTGCCAATATTCCGGCTGTGAGGTAAACTGGTCGCAGGCGATCACCGCCCAGCGGGCGAGGTCGATGCCCTCTTTGGGGAGCAGGATATCGGGGATTTGAACACCAATGGCGGGATAGTTCCTCATCTGTCCATCCTTCTATATGCATTTGATTTGTGGAGCAGTTTCATTTTACCTTAGCTCGCCGGTTTTGAAATGCGATGAGTGTCACCCCGGCGGTGGTCATCCGGCCGGTTTTCGGAAAAGTGTGGAAACGCGAAGACGCAAAGACGCGAAGGAAAGATTTATCCGTTTCCTTCGCGTCTTTGCGTCTTCGGCTTTTGGGATAACTACATTCCCAACATATATGCAATGCCAACCGTACCCGGGCCGGTGTGCGCGCCGATGGCCGGGCTGACCTCGGTGAGCATCGCCTCGCGCACCTGGTTGGGGTTCAGGCGCTGGCGCGCCTTTTCCATCAACTGCTCGGCTTCGGGTTGGGCGTCGGCGTGCAGGGCCGCCAGGCGCACCGGCTGGTCGCCGGCTTTCTCGGCCATCAGATCGAGCAGCCGGTCAATCGCCTTGCCCATGCTGCGCACGCGTTCCACCGCCTCCACGCGGCCGTCTTTCAACTGGAGGATGGGTTTCAGGTTGAGCGTGGTGCCCAGGAAGGCCGCCGCTCCACCAATACGCCCGCCGCGGTGCAGGAATTCCAGCGTGCTGACCACAAACATGGCCCCCACCTGCGGGATGGCCTGCACGGCTAGGGCCTTGCACTCGCGCAGCCCGGCGCCCATCTCGATCGCGCGCGCGCACTGAAGGGCAATGAACCCCAGTCCCATCGATGCCGACAGCGTGTCCACCACCTCGATCGGCTGGTCGCTCAGTTGATTGCGCGCCTGAATGGCGGAGTCCATCGTACCAGAGAGTTTACCGCTGATGTGCAGGCTGAGAATCTCATAACCTTCACCCAGGAGCTTTTCGTAAACTTTGGTGAAGTCCGCAGGACTTGGCTGTGAGGTGGTCGGGGTAATCTTGGAAGACTTCAGCCGGGTGTAAAATTCCTGCGGAGTCGTATCCACCCCGTCTTTCAGAACTTCCTGACCCCAAATTACCGACAGTGGCACGGTATTGATATTATGCTGCGATAAAATATTGCTGGGGATGTTCGCAGAGCTATCGATCACAATCGCGACTTTGGACATTCCATTCTCCTCATGGGCGTGCATAGATAGGAAATTTCCCGTTTTAAAACACCTGTACCGCCAGGAAGTTACGGCAAACCCGAAATCCACCGGAAGGATACCATCCATTGAAAGGACTTTTCCAGGCAATCAATTTCTTCTCTTGACCTTTCAGCCCTTACAGGCTAAAATCCTACGGTAATTTGCCCCCGGTAAGGGGTGTTCCATTCTTTTAAAGAACTGTGTGAACCGCCATTGTTTGAGAATCTGACCGAACGCCTGAATACCGTCTTCACCAACCTCCGCAGGAGAGGCAAACTCTCTGAGGAGGATGTTGACGTTGCGATGCGCGAAGTGCGCATGGCGCTGCTCGAAGCTGACGTGCATTACAGCGTGGTCAAGAGCTTCGTCGCCCGGGTGCGCGAGCGCTCGATTGGCGCGGAAGTGTCCAAGGCACTCAACCCGGCCCAGCAGGTAATCAAGATTGTCAATGAAGAATTGATCGCCACGCTGGGCGAGCCGGCGCGGCTCAACCTGGCCGGACAGCGCCCGCGTGTGATCATGATGGTCGGTTTGCAGGGCTCGGGTAAGACCACCGCCGCCGCCAAAGTGGCGCGGCTGCTGCGCTCGCAGGGTGAGCGCGTGCTGCTGGTGGCTGCCGACCCGTACCGCCCGGCGGCGATCAAGCAGTTGCAGACGCTTGGCGAGCGCGTGGGTGTGAACGTGTTCACGCAAGAGAATGTGATGCCGCCCGAGCTTTCGGCGCGCGCCTTTGACGCCGCGCAAAAAGGCGGCGTGACGGTGATGATCATCGACACCGCCGGCCGCTCACAGTTGGATCAAAACCTGATGGACGAACTGCGCGCCATTCAAAAGCGCGTCAGTGTGGCCGAAATCCTTCTGGTGGTCGACTCGATGGTCGGCCAGGAAGCGCTGCACATCGCTGAAGGTTTCCGCGATACTGTATCACTCACCGGCCTGATCCTGACCAAGATGGACGGCGATTCGCGCGGCGGCGCGGCCATTTCGATCCGCAGCGTCACCGGCGTGCCGATCAAGTTCCTCGGCACCGGCGAAGGCATCGAAGCGTTGGAAGTGTACGACCCCGGGCGCCTTTCGTCGCGCATCCTCGGCATGGGCGATATGATCGGTCTGATCGAACGCGCGGAAGCTGCGTTCGACGAAAAGACCGCCCGCCAGCAGGCCGAGCGGATGATGAAGGGTGAATTCACCCTGGAAGACTTTGCCAATCAACTGCGCCAGATGCGCAAGATGGGCCCCATTCAGCAAATTCTGGACATGCTGCCCGGAAATCTGGGGCAGGCGGCGCGCGGGATCGACCCGAAAGATGCCGAGCGCCAGTTGAAGATGACCGAAGCGATCATCAGCTCGATGACCGCGCAGGAACGGCGGCACCCCGACGTGCTCAACGCCAGCCGCCGCCGCAGGATCGCCCGCGGTTCCGGAACGGACGTGCAGGATGTCAACCGCATCCTCAAACAGTTCCGCGAAGCACAGCGCCTGATGAAAACATTGCAAAAAACAGGCGGGCGCAGAGGTCTGCCGCCCGGGTTGTTTGGTTAACCTGGAACAGCCGCGTGGTTTGCGCGCTCCCTTCGGCGCACCCCCCTCAAACTGCAAAGCCGCTCCCAGGAATTTTGTTTGATCAAAAGTAACATTGCTTCTAAACAGGAGATAAGTTCGATGGTTCGAATTCGTTTGCGCCGCACTGGCCTCAAAGGCCAACCCAGCTATCGCATTATTGCCGCCGAGAAGGAAAGCCCCCGCGACGGCCGTTTCATTGAGATTCTGGGCTTCTACAATCCTCGCACCGATCCCTCCACAATTGACGTCAAGGAAGATCGGATTTACGAGTGGTTCAACAACGGCGCCCAGCCTAGCGAGTCGGTTCAGCAGATCTTCAAGAGCATTGGCTTGATGGATCGCTACGAACGGCTCAAGAAGGGCGAGGCTGTTGAAACTTTGCTGGCGGAAGCCAAAGCTGCCGCCGAAGCGCGCGTGGTCAGCCCCAAGACCAACCGCTAAATCCTAACCAGGCCGGCAGCGCCGGTTTCTACAGGTATTGGAAGGAGAAAGACCAGCGGTGAAAGAATTAATCGACTACATCGCTCGTTCCCTCGTCGAAGATCCTACCCAGGTTCAGGTCAAGCAAGACCGCGGCGGCAGCAAAGTGCGGCTGGAGCTGTGGGTGGCGAAAGAAGACATGGGACGCGTGATTGGAAAAGGCGGGCGCGTCGCCAATGCCATGCGCGTGCTGCTGCGAGTAGCGGCTGCGCGCGAAGGCAAGCAAGCCTCATTGGACGTAATTGAGCCGCGATGACACCGGACAATCCCGTTTCTCCGAACCAACCAGACGATAACCATGAAACAGGCTCGCCCCAACCCGGCGAGCCTGTGTACTTGGCCGTTGGGCGTTTGCGCCGCGCGCATGGCATTCACGGTGAAATCTTGATGGACATCATGACCGATTTCCCCGAACGCCTGCACGCCCGCAAGACGGTCTACGTGGGCGATGCGCACCGGCCGATGAAGATCGCGGGGGTGCGCCGGCAGCACATGGCTTTGCTGGTCCACTTCGAGGGCCTGGACAGCGCCGATGACGTGGCCGAGCTGCGCAACCAACTTGTGTTTGTCAAGGCGGATAGCATTCCGGACCTGCCCGAGGGTGAGTATTATCACCACCAGTTGTTGGGCATCCAGGTGGTGGACGAACAGGGCCAGCAGGTTGGTTTCCTGTCTGAAATTTTGGAGACCGGGGCCAACGATGTGTATCTGGTCATCGCGCCGGACGGCAAGGAAACCCTGCTGCCCGCGATTGAAGCGGTCGTTCTGGAGGTCAACCTCGAGAAAGGCGAGATGCGCGTCCGCCTGCCTGACTGGGGCTAATAAGGTCCTGCTTTCATGGATGCAATCATTTACTGGATCGGGTTTTCCCTGGTAAAGGGTATCGGTGCTGTCCGGCTGCAAGCTCTGCTGGATTATTTCGGTAGCCTGGAGGTAGCCTGGCAGGCGCCGGCCGACGCGCTGCGCGCGGCTGGGTTGAGCCAGAAGATCGTTGAGACGATGACCCAGGTGCGGCATTCGGTTGACTTGCCGCGCTATCTGGAGAGCATCCAGAAAAAAGGCATCCATATCTTAACCTGGGAAGATGAACGCTACCCTCGACGGCTGAAGGAGATTGACCAGCCGCCGCCGGTGTTGTATGTGCGCGGCACGCTGGGCCAGGATGATGATGTGGCCGTGGCAATCGTCGGCACGCGCCGCGCGTCCGTTTACGGCCGGCAGGTGGCCGAGGAACTGGCCGCCTACCTGGCCCGCAACGGCGTGACGGTTGTCAGCGGGCTGGCGCGCGGGGTGGACACGTACGCGCACCAGGCGGCGGTCAAGAACGGCGGACGCACGCTGGCGGTGCTGGGCTGCGGGGTGGATATCATCTACCCGCCGGAAAACCGCAAGCTGGGCGAAGAGGTTATTGCCCATGGCGCGCTGGTGAGCGATTACGCCCCCGGCACGCCGCCCGAGGCGTCTAATTTTCCGCCGCGCAACCGCATCATTTCCGGGCTGTCGCGCGCCAGCGTGGTGGTGGAGGCCGGCGAGACCAGCGGCGCGCTGATCACCGCCAGCTTTGCCGCCAATCAGGGCCGCGAGGTGTTCGCCGTGCCGGGCAATATCTACTCGCCGCTGTGCAAAGGCACCAACCGGCTCATCCAGCAGGGCGCGACGCCGCTCTTGAAAATGGAAGACGTGCTCCAGATGCTGGGCATGGAATACGCCGCGGAGCAGGTGTCGGCGCGGCGCATGCTGCCGGGCGATGAATTCGAACGCAAGCTGCTCGATGCGCTCGGCAACGATCCACTGCACATTGATGAGCTGATGGAACGTACCGGCTTGACCATCGACAAAGTATCGGCTACACTCGCGCTCATGGAGCTCAAGGGGATGGTGCGCCAGGTGGG
>CALDSL010000067.1 GCA_937920255.1 uncultured Anaerolineaceae bacterium
ATCACGCTTTATTTATTTATACCTCATCTTCCTCATCCCTGCCATCCTCATCATCCTCACGAGGCAGCAGTACTTCGCGTTCGCGGCCACCGGCCTGCACCGGGCCGACCACGCCCAGGTCTTCCAATTCGTCCATCAGGCGCGCCGCGCGCGGGTAGCCGATGCGCAGGCGTCGCTGGAGCATCGAGGCGCTGGCGTGCTGCGCCTGGCGCACGATCTTGGTGGCCTGTTCGATCAGCGCGTCGCTGTTCTCGTCGCCGCCGCTTTCCACCAGGTCTTCCCATGGGGCGGTTGGCAAATCCGCGCCCACCGGGAGCATTTTCTTCCAGAACGCCACCACGCGCTCCACTTCCTGGTCGGTAACCATCGCGCCCTGCGCGCGTTCAGGCGTGCCCTCTTCCGGGTTTAGGAAGAGCATATCGCCGCGCCCGAGCAGGGTTTCAGCGCCGTTGGTGTCCAGAATGACGCGGCTGTCGATGGAAGAAGCCACGGTGAACGAAATGCGCGCGGGGAAGTTGGCCTTGATCAGGCCGGTGACCACATCGGTGCTGGGGCGCTGGGTGGCCACCACCAGATGGATGCCAGTGGCGCGCGCCATCTGCGCCAGCCGCACCAGGCTGTGCTCGGTCTGCTCGGGAGCAGACATCATCAGGTCGGCCAGTTCGTCCACCAGCAGCACGATGCGGGGCAGGGTCGGCTGGCCGCGGCGTTCCATCTTCTTGTTATAGGTCAGCAGATCGCGCGTGTGAGCTTCTTCCAGCAGACGGTAGCGGCGGTCCATTTCCATCAACACCCAGCGCAAGGCCGCCAACATGCGCTCGATCTGCACTTCCACCCGCCCCAGCAGGTGCGGCAGCCCGTTGAAGCGCACCAGCTCGACCATCTTGGGGTCGAGCATGATCAGCCGCAGATCATCCGGCGTGTTGTTGAACACCAGGCAGGTGGTCAGTGCAGCAATGCACACCGACTTACCCGAACCGGTGGTGCCGGCGATAAGCATATGCGGCATGCGCGCCAGGTCGGCCACCACCGGCTGGCCGGAGACATCCTGTCCCAGGGCGATGGACAGGGTGGAATTGACCTTCTGGTACACCGGCGATTCCAAAATCGGGCGCAGCCGCACGATGCTGCTGCGCGAATTGGGCACTTCGATGCCGACGAATGACTGCCCCGGCACCGGCGCTTCGATGCGCAGGCGCTCGGCCGAAAGCGCCAGCGCCAGGTCACGCGCCAGCCCCGAAATCTGCGAGACGCGCACTTTCTGGCGCGACACTTCCCCATCGGGGGTGGTCTTCTCGATATAGCCCGGCTCAACGGCGTACTGGGTCACAGTCGGGCCAACGCGGTAGCCGGTCACCCGGGCGGGCAGGCCAAACTCAGCCAGCGTCGATTCAAGCAGCAGCGCGGTATGGTGGATCATGGCCTGGTCCGGGCGCTCGACGGTTTCTTTCATCAACAAGTTAAGCGGCGGCAGCTTGCCGCTGCGCATGCGCGGCGCGGCCGGGTCGAGCGGCGGTTTTTCGGGCGTGGCAACCTGCGGCGGCAGTTCTTCCTCTTCTTCCACCGCGGTCACCGGCACGCGAGGTTGCGTCTCTTCTTCGGGGCCGGCCATGCTTTCGGCCCAACGCCCCAGGCGCTCAAAAATGCCCAAAGCGCTGGCCAGGAACAACACCAGCAGCAGCCCCAACAGCAGGAGCAGCAACGTGCGCGGAAGAACGGTCTGCAGCAGCGCCGCCAACCCCCAACCAACGCGGCCGCCGTCCAGCCCTTCGCGCGCGCGGTCAAGCGACACGCCTCCCAGCGCGGAGAGCAGGGTCAGCGCGGTGAAAAATGCGCCTTCCCAGGCCAGCACGCGCCCCAGGGGGAATGACGGCTGGCGGTCATCGCGCCGCCACAGCAACCGCAGACCGAACAGGAACAGCACCAGCGGCACCACCACCCGGCCCCAACCCAACCAGCGCTCCAAAAAACCGACCCAGGGCGACAGAAAGAAGCCCTGGGTAATTTCCAGCAAGCCAAATAATGTCAGCAGCGCGCCGGCCAGCAGCGCCACCCCGGCCGCATCGCGGCCAAACCGCCCGAAACGCAGCCAGATAGACGCCAGCCCATCCAGCACCCCGTTTTCGGGATCCTGGTGCTGCGGATCGCTCGCGGTGGATTTGCCTGGCGGGCTGCTTTTGGACGGTTCGGTAGAGCGGCTCATCTATTCAATCGCTACGAGACCCAGCCCCAAACGGCGACGATCCACCTCTATATGCAGGATACGCACCCGCACTGCCTGCCCGGGACTGAGGTACTGCTCCAGGCCCAGATCTTCCGGCAGATTGATCGATGAAATATGGATCAGACCTTCGACGCCTTCATTCAACCGGGCAAACGCGCCAAACCGCATGATCGAAGTGATGGTGGCAGAAACCACATCACCCGGCTTGTAGCAATCACACAGCGTGTCCCACGGGTTAGGATACAGGCGTTTGTGGCTCAACGCCACGCGCGCATTTTCTTCCGACACCTGCAGCACCACCGCGCGCACCTGCTGGCCCACTTTCAGAACTTCGGCGGGCGACTGCACGCGACCCCACGAAAGCTCGGAAACGTGGATCAGGCCTTCCACCCCGCCCAGATCCACAAAAACGCCAAAATCCGTCACGTTGGTGACAGAGCCAACCACAATTTCGCCGCTCTTCAACGTGCGGAACAACAGCTTGCGGCGGCCTTCGCCGGCCAGGGCAGCGCGTTCTGACAGCACAACCCGTTCCTGTGACGGTTCGCATTCGATGACTTTCAACTGCAAACTGCGCCCCAGATAGGCCGCCATGATTCTCCGGCGGTCCTCGTCGCAGGCGCCGTTGGGCATATCGACCAGGTGAGAGATGGGGACGAAGCCTTGCACGCCGTCGCCCTGCACCAGCAATCCGCCGCGGTTGTATCCGTGGACTTGTAGCTCCACGATCTCATCCTGCTCGTACAATTCCTGGACATGATCCCAATCCACTAAATTCAACAGTGGCTGCTGGTTGGTCCGGGTGGACGTCTCTTTGTGCGTCGTGGCATGGGCTTCTTCATCGGCGAGAACCGAAGACCACCACCCTTCATCTAACGCGGGCGTCTCTTGCTCATCCAGGTGTGACGAATAACGTTTCGTCAACATCTGCCCTCCTTGCATATCGATGCAACAAATAAAAGAAAAGTGCGATGTTCTATCTTAACCAAGATTCCAGAATTCGGATAGGGGAAAAGACTATTGGTTTTGTAGGTTGCGCAAACGTACTCCTTTCCCTACCCGGGAAAACAGGTCATTCCTTGGCGACCACCCCAGTCTCGGCTTCCATATCCAAAATGGCTTTCGCCACGGCCTCAACGGCGATTCGCTGCTTTCGATAGAGATCGGCTTCAGACATTGCCAGGCGAAGCGCGATCTCACGCACTTTTTTCCCTTCGAGGAATTTCATCTCTAGAATATTATACAATATCCACTCACCTGTAAAGCGTCTTTCACCCTCGGGTCGTACGCGATCGATTGCTTCTCGCAAAATGGCGCGCAGCGCATTGGCCTGGTTGCCTTCATGCTCGCGCATGGCGTCCTGCACCACGCGCATTTTCATCAGCGGGCTTTCGGTCAGTTTTGGGCCACCCCAATAATGGGTGAGCGCATCCTTCACCATTTGGGTC
>CALDSL010000068.1 GCA_937920255.1 uncultured Anaerolineaceae bacterium
CCGGCCTTGCGTCGCTTGAACAGCCGCGACAGCCCGCTGGAACTGATGAAAAACGCCAGCAGCAGCACCGCCCACGCCAGACCGCCCAACCCGAACACCACCGCGCCCAACACCGCCGCCGCGGCCGCGCCGCTGGGGTTGAGCGCGCGCGCGCGGTAGGCCGCCAGCGAAACCACCAGCGCCAAAACCACACCGTAAAGAAGCTGCGTTGTATCCATCGTTTTCCAGGTCAGAGAAGAAAGAGAACGGCCGCGATCAACAGCGCGGGGGTGAGCGTGCTACTGGCCCACATGAGGTAAGCCACCGGCCGCCACGGGTCGTAGCGGTAAAAATACGCGCCGGCCAGGATGTCCATCAAAAAGGCGAAGCCGCCCAGCAGCGGCAGGAGCAGCAACTGCGCCGCCGGGACGGGCGGGAGCAATTCGCCGCTGCTACTGAATCCCAGCGAGACACTGTCCAGCCCGGGAATAAACAGGCTGACCAGCACAAACAGCGCGGCGGTAAGCGCCGCTCCCAGCAGCAGCATGGTGCGCGCCAGGCGGTCGTCCCACACGCTGCGCAGGTAAGACGCTGGCCGCGCCGAGAACGATTCAATCGGGCTGAGGCTGCCCATTTCGGTGGCGTATTGGAACGCGCGTACAAATCCCACCGGGTCGGCCGGCGAGATGGCGTATACGCGCGTGGGCGTGGCCAGGAGCAGCAACAGCGCACGGTTGGAGGCCATAAACTCCACCGGCCCCAGGTCGCTGACGTTGAGCGTCCCCAGAATAGCGCCGGGCCAACTCAGGCGCGGCAGCGGCAGATCAAACGCCAGGTCCGATGCCGGGCGCACCCACTCGATCTCCGGCAGGGGTATGTCTTCTGCGCGCAGGCCCCAGCGCAGTCGCAGGCCGTCGCGCTCCACGCTGTAACGCGCGGTGAGCAGGGCATAGCCCCGGTAGGCCAGCAGCGGCAGCGGTACAAACAGCACCACGGCCAGCAGGATCAGCAGCACAAAATTCGCGCCCACGTTCTGCTGGAACGCCAGCCACAAGACGCCGGCCACGCCCGCGGCCAGCACAATCAGGGCCACGGCATGGAAAATCACGCCAGCTCGCCGGGTTGGACGGAATTCATTGGGCATGGACACAATTGTAGCCCATCCCCGCGCGCCTTACCAGAGAAGAGATTGACCGTGCTATTTCCCGAGCAATTCGCGCAGCGCGGCGGGTACCTGCTCCAGGGGTATCACGGCCGCGTCGCCGCCGGCGCGCAGCTTCAGCTCCACGCCGCCATTGCGCAGCGCCCGCTCTGATACGGTGATGCGCACCGGCACGCCGATCAGGTCAGCATCGTTGAACTTGACACCCGGGCTATCGCCGCGGTCGTCGAACAGCACGCTGTACCCGGCCGCTCCCAGGCGCTCATACAGCCTCGCGGCTTCGCTCTCCGGCTGGCCGGTCTTGCTGGAGAGCAGGGTCATGTGCACGTCAAATGGGGCAGTCTCTGCTGACGGCCAGTTGAGGCCGCGCTCGTCGTTGTGGATCTCGGCCATGCAAGCCAGAAGCCGGTAGACGTCCAGCCGCAGGCTGAGCAGCGCCACCGGCTGTTCCGCGCCGGTTTCGTCCCAATACGTGCAGCCGCCCAACGCCGGGTGTCGCTCGAGGTGGGCAACGAACACGCCCGCCACGCTTTCCAGTTCCGCGCCGCACGGACACAGTTCGCCCGGGCGCGCGGCGGCGATATCCGCCACCTTGCGGGCGGTGTAATCGCGCCCGTAATTCACGTTGCGCAGGTGATAGCCCGCTTCGTTCGCGCCGGCCACCAGGTTGGGCGAGAGCGGGATCTCCTGATCCACCACCACCCAGGCGTCTTCCAATCCCAGCGGTGAAGCGTACCCGGGCACCGCGCCCACCGCGGCGATCTCGGCATCGCTGGCGGGACGCAAGGCGCGCGCGCCGGTCAGGCGGCACAGCTTGGTCTCGCTCAACTCGCGGTCGCCGCGCACCACGGCGAAGATCAGCTCTGGTTCACGCCCGCCCGGAAATTCCGCCACCAGGAACACCGCCTTGGCCGTACGCGCGGTAGGGATGTTCAGGAAGCGCGCCAGCGTTTCGATTGTTGGGGAGTGCGGGGTGGCCACTTTGTCCAGCGGCAGCGGCGCATCGTCGGCGGACGGCTGGCGCTGGAAGCGCGCCGCGCCGAGATCGGCGCTGTAGCCGCAGGCCGGGCAGTGCAGGATGGTATCGGCGCCCTGCGGCAGCGGAGCAAACCAGTGCACCGCGCGGTCTTCGCCGCTGGCGTCGGTGCCGGCTTCCACCGGATAGGCGGAAAGCTCGCAGCGGTCAAACAGGTGCAACAGCCGGGTGGACAGCGTGCCAAACTCCTTCTCCAGCGCCGAGGCTCCCGGCAGCAGGTGGAACGACGCCAGTTGCCGCCCGCTGCGGCTGTGCAGCCAGCCGCCCTGAGGGCGCTCGTCGTCCTGCCAGGCCGGAGCGCTCTGCGCCAGCACGGCGGGAAGCTGGCGGTGCGAGCGCACGTGGGCGCGCACCAGTTCGGCCACGGCCAGGTCGCCGCTGCCGCCGAGGGTCAATCCGCGCCCGGCCAGGTCGCGCAGGGGCGTCGCTCCCAGGCCGGAAAGCTCGTTGGGCAACACCGCCGGAAGCTCGATCTCCTGCGCTTCGCCCAGCCCGAGTATTTCGCGCGCCAGCGTTTCCAGCCGCTGCGCAGCGCGCCTGCCCAGTGGCAGCGCCGCCAAAATACCCGCCGAAAGATTTTGCGCATACCCGGCGCGCAGCAGCAGCCGCTGCCCGGCGAGTTCTACCCCGGCCGGAGCTTCTCGCAGCGTAGTGGTGAACCGTTGGCTCATGCGCATGTGTTTCCCTCCTGAATATTCGCTTAATCCGCTCAGGGCAGGATCCCCAGCCAGGATGATATGCCGTGATAGATGCCCGGGGCGAGCACGTTGCCGGTGCGGTGCATCAGGTAACCCAGGACGATGCCGTGCACGAAGGTCATGGCAACCTGCAGAACGGCGGTTTCGCCCGTCTGCGGCTGGGCGAGAATGCGCGGCAGGTGCCACAGGCTGTACAGCAGCGCGGTGAGCAAAATCCCCGGCCACTGGCCCCACGAGGACACGAACCGCAACTGCAGGTAGCCGCGGAATATGGTTTCTTCCAACAACCCAATCAGCAGATAGTAGACCAGCGCGTTGGCCTGGGCCGCCTCGATCCCGTTGAGGATGGTGAAGGCTTTGCCGCGTAAGAATAGCGCCAGCAGCCCCAGCGACACACCCATGATCAGCGAGGGGCGCAGCGTCTGCCCGCCCCAGCCGATGGCGCGCGCCGGCTGCCCGCGCAGCAAGAGCGCCAGCACAAATGGCGCCAGGCAGGCAACTGCCAGAACCAGCCGCCCGATGGTGTAGGTGGGGTCCTGCTCGACGAACAGTGGCGGTCGGATAAACTGGTACAGGAGAATAGCGACCGCCAGGATCAGCGCGAACAAGCTGAAGGAGAAGGTCAGCTCGCGCGTGCCATAGCGGAACACCAGCGGACGGCGCGCGAAGCGCGCGCTGGTGCCCGCCAGCATGGCGACTGCGAAGACACCCATCCACTCGCTGGCTTGTGACAGGATCGGGTTAAGATTCAATTCGGCCTCGTGGGAAAGCTTTGGTATCAGGGAGCTGGGCTGCCCGGTTCGACCTGCAGCGGCGCGTCGGCGGGAGGCTCCAGGTTGAGTTCCACCCGCTCTTCCATGCGCACCTGGCCGCGCAGAAATGCGCCTTCTTCGGTGGCAAAGGCCACGGTGATCACATCGCCCCACACGCGCCCGGTGCTGCGAATTTCCAGCTTTTCGGCGGTGATGCTGCCGCGCACTGCCCCGGCCACGATGACCGTGTTGGCGCGCAGGTTTTCACACGTCACGCGGCCGGTTTCTCCCACCACCACCATGCCGCGCACGCTGATCTCACCCTCGAACGTGCCTTCGATGCGCACGCCGCCGCTGCCGCGCAGATTGCCCTGCCAGTTGATGCCCGGCCCCAGCACCGAGGTGATGCGTTCGGTGGGGGTGACGGAGGGTGGAACGGGGGTGGGGTTCTTCTTAAACATGCGGGTTGCTCCAGGTCATGGCTTTACTTATACCATTATTTGAGCTAATCATCAAAGCCCGCGTGGCGGCCAGATTGTACCGGCATAGACGCGCCCGTTGGCCGGCACGTCGGCCTTGACCGTGGCGCTGTTGCCCACCCGCGCGCGGCTGCCGACCGTCAGGTTGATGTTGACCGTAGCGCCCAAGCCGATTTGCGCATAGTCTTCAACGTGTACACCGCCCGCCAGCAGCGCCCCGGGCGATAGATTGACCACCCGGCCGATGCGGCAGTCGTGCGAGACGCACACATGGCTGTTGATCAGCGTGCCAAATCCCACCCGCGCCAGGCTGCCGATATAGGTCAGAGCGCCCACCTGCACTCCGGCTTCCAAGTCGGCGCTGTCTTCCACGCACGCGCTGGGATGGATCACGGTAGGGAAGTCGAAGCCGGCCTCTTCCAGTTGTTCAAACACGCCAATGCGCGCGCCTACATTGCCAATTCCGCCCACCGCGTTCAGCGCCAGCCCGATGCCCTGTCCGCGCAGTTCGGGCAGCAGGCTGGCCCCGCCCAGCACGGGCACACCCATCACGTGCGAGCCCTTCATCAGCCCATCATCCACAATGCCGGCGATGGTGTAAGCATCCAGTAGCCGCAGCAGGTCGATTAGCGTCTTGCCCTGCCCGCCGCCGCCAAAGATAATGACTGCCTGGGGTGTTCGTCTTTGCATGGTTTAATCCTGTCATCGGGTTGCGCTATTTGTATTATAGCCATTCGTGGGCAACAATACCCAAATTGGCGCGGCGAAAAAGTTGATAAAATTTCCGTTTTTTTTCCTGAAAAACGGCATTTTTGCAAAAAATTTTCAAATTTTTTCAATGCAAGCGCGATTGTGTAGTATCATCGGTAATATTTCCGTTAGATTTTGGAGGAATACGAATTGAGGAACAAAATTTTTCAGACGCTAAAACAGGGCTTTATCCTGTTTAGCATGATTTATGCTGTGACAACCATTTTGAGCAGCAGCTTGCAGTTAATGCAGGGCCAGCCAACCGATACCAATTTTCATATCCTGAATCGCGCCGCAATTGTTTTGATCGCGGTGATTACCATCACGCTATTTGACAAAGTCCGGCTCAAGAATCCGGTCCTCTCTTACCTCGTGCCGTATGCGCTCTCGATGGCGGTGGTGTTCTTTTATGTATGGTTGACCGGCTTTGTGGAACCTCTTCATCCCGACGCCTACCGCGATATTTTCCTCAACTTCACCGCGGTTGCGGCGTGCGTGATGCTCGTCATCTTCGCAAGAGACCGCTGGCAGGCTAATCGAAATAGAAGCCTGAAGAGCTAATCAGGCCACCCGCTCGTCGGGCGGGCTCTATAGCGCCACGGCATGCTCACCCACGGCTCGCCGGCGTAGTCGATGCCAATCCGCGGGCCGCGTTGGATATCCTGCCCAGCCAAGGGGATACCCGGCTCGATCCACAGCCCGGAGCGAGCATCGGTCAGGTCTGCGCCATTGCAGCCACCGTCGATGCCCAGCGCCTGGCACAGCTTGGCCGGGCCGTCGGTCCACTGCGCCTGGGTGCGGCCGGGGCGCCGCGCGGCGATCACCTCCAGCCCCTCCACCGGCAGGATGGCGCGGATGAGCACCGCGGCCGGGTCGCCCTCGGGGTGGGTGACGCAGTTCAGCATCCAGTGCAGCCCGTAGGTGAAGTACACATACGCGCGCCCGGGCGGCCCAAACATGATTTCCGTGCGCGGCGTGCGACCGGCGCGCGCGTGGCAGGCCAGGTCTTCCGCGCCGTTGTAGGCTTCGGTTTCGGTGATATACCCCGCCAGCCGCACCCCGTCCAGCACGCGCACCAACCGCCGCCCCAGCAGATCGGGCGCGACGTCGAGCACGCTGCGGGCATAAAATGATGCGGGGAGAGGCAGTTCCTGCGGCATGAGTCTCGAATGCGACGCGAGCTTACTTCTTGCCGCGCAGGCGCGCGTCCTGCTCCAGGGTAATGCGCAGGCCCATTTCCAGCGGCGTCACCGGGTGATAATCCAGCGTATCCTCCGCCAGGCTGATATCCGCGCACATGCGGTCGGGGCCGGTATCGACGCGTTGGTT
Source organism: uncultured Anaerolineaceae bacterium (assembly GCA_937920255.1). Taxonomy (GTDB): domain Bacteria; phylum Chloroflexota; class Anaerolineae; order Anaerolineales; family Anaerolineaceae; genus CALDSL01. The sequence goes on from CALDSL010000068.1 coordinate 6,186, forward strand.
GTAAACCACCTCGGGCCGGCCGCCGGTGGCCTCGTTGACCAGCCGCACCAGCTCGCGCACGCTGGTCTCGCGCCCGCTGCCCACGTTGATGATGCGCTGATTGGCCTCCGGCGCAGTGGCGGCGTTGACCATCGCAGTGACCGCGTCGTCGCGGTAGACGTAGTCGCGCGTCTGGTTGCCGTCGCCGTGCACCACAATCGTGCCATCGCTGGCCGACTGGCGCAGCATCGAGGGGATCACCGGGGCGTGCACCGGTGGCATGTGCTGCCCCGGCCCGTAGACGTTAAAAACGCGCAGGCACACGGTTTCGATTCCCCACAGCTCGCCGATGGTGCGTACGTAATATTCCGCCGCCAGTTTCGAAACCGCGTAGGGTGAGGCCGGGCTGGGGATGGCGTCTTCGCGCAGCGGCTGCACCGTCTGGCGGCCATATACCGCGCCGGACGAGATCAGCACCACGCGCCGCACGCCCACGTCGCGCATGGCCTCCATCAAGGTCACCGTTCCGCCCACGTTTACCTGGTTGTATTCGCGCGGGTACAGCACCGATTCGGGTACGAGCACGCGCGCCGCCAGGTGGTAGACGCAGTCCACGTCCTGCAGCAGCGTCCACAGCTTGGGGCGGTCATTTACGTCTCCACGGGTGAAATGCACCTCCGGCGACAGCACGCCTGGGTCGCCGGTGGAGAGGTCGTCAACACCACGGACGGTGTGCTGGCGGGCAAGACGATTCGCAAGAGCCGAACCAAGAAAGCCGGCTGCGCCGGTAATCAAAAAGCGCATGATCACTTCGCATAGCGTAAGGATACGCCCCAAATGGGGCGGCTGAATCATTATAGCATACGTGCTCGCGGCCATACGCTACGATTGCACCACGATTACACCGCGGGCGCGCCAAAATCCGGTTATAATTTCGAGCGAAATGGCCGCCCAATATCCGCAAAATTCGCATACCGCTCGTCCCGCCGTCTTCACGCTGCCTGTGGCGGCGCTGGTGCTGCTCTTCGTGGTGATCGTCACCCGACGCGCCTGGGTCGGCGACGACGCCTATATCACCTTCCGCACCGTGGACAACCTGGTGAATGGCTTTGGCCTGACCTGGAATGTGGGCGAGCGCGTGCAGGCGTACACCCACCCGCTGTGGATGTTCCTGCTCAGCGCCGGTTATTTCCTCACCCGCGAGATTTATTACACCAGCATCTTGCTTTCGCTGGCGGTTTCCACCGCCGCGGCGGTGCTGTACGCTGCGCGCATCGCCCGCTCGACGCTGGCTGCCGCGCTGGGGCTGCTGGTGCTGGCACTCTCCAACGCCTTTGTCGATTATTCCACCTCGGGTCTCGAGAACCCGCTCACCCATCTGCTGCTGGCGGTCTTCCTGGCGCTCTTCCTGGGGCAGCCGGCTACCACGCGGCGGCTGTTCTGGCTTTCGGCGGTGGC
>CALDSL010000069.1 GCA_937920255.1 uncultured Anaerolineaceae bacterium
CGCGATTCTGATCGTGGGTGATCTGATTGTCACCTTCCTGGCGCTGGTGATCGCATTGTACTTCTGGTCTTTGGGCGACCAGTGGTTCAATTTTTCGATGGAGTTTTTACAGGAGCGCACCGCCTGGTGGTTTTACCTGCTCCCGTTTTTCTGGTTATTGCTGCTCATCGAACTGTATGACGTGCGCCGTGCTTCGCGGCGGGTCGATACGGTGCGCGGCGTGGGGATCGCGGCGCTGGTGGGGTTCGGATTTTACCTGGTGCTGTTCTTCTCGCTGCCCGAAACCCTGCCCCGACGCGGTGTGTTTGGCTTTGTGATCGCGGCCTCGGTGCTGACGGTTGCGTGGCGTCTGGTGTACATCAACATTTTCACCGCGCCGCAATTTATGCGCCGCGTGCTGGTGGTGGGCGCCGGGCGCGCTGGCTGCACGCTGGTGCGGATAGTGAAGGAAACCTGGCCACCGCCGTTTTTCCTGGTGGGGCTGGTGGACGATGACCAGTTGAAGATCGGCCATCTGGTGGAAGGCTACCCGGTGATGGGCAGCAGCGAGCAACTGATGGATCTGGTGGAACGCGAAAGTATCTCGGACCTGATCTTTGCCATCACCGGCACGATGGGAGCGCGCACGCTCGAGTCGCTGCTGGAGGCCGAGGAAAAAGGCATCGAAGTCACCACCATGCCCAAGATTTACGAAGATACACTTGGGCGCGTGCCGATTTTTCTGCTGCAATCGGACTGGATCCTGCGCTCGTTTGTCGACCAGGCGCATACCGGCGAGTTCTATGCCTTTGCCAAACGCCTGATGGACATTCTCGGGGCGCTGGTGGGATTGCTGGTGCTGCTGCCGCTGCTGCCGCTTATTGCCCTGGGTACGTTGCTGGACAGCGGTTTTCCCATCTTCTTCACCCAAACGCGCCTGGGCGAGAGCGGCAGGGAGTATCGCATTATCAAGTTCCGCACCATGAAAAAAGACGCCGAAAAAGATGGCAAGGCGCGGCTGGCGCAGGAACGCGATGATCGCGTCACCCGCCTTGGCCGGATTTTACGCCGCAGCCACCTGGACGAGTTGCCGCAATTCTTCAACGTCCTGCGCGGTGAAATGAGTCTGATCGGCCCGCGCCCCGAACGCCCGGAGCTGGTGGAAGAGCTGCAAAAACAGATCCCCTTCTACCGCGCTCGGCTGTTTGTCAAACCCGGGCTGACGGGCTGGGCGCAGATCAACTTCCGCTACGCTTCGTCGGTGGAAGATACGGCCGTCAAGCTGGAGTATGACCTGTATTACATCAAGCACCGCAACCTGATGCTGGATATATCGATCCTGCTGCGCACGGTCGGCCAGGCAGTTGGGCTGAAGGGCCTGTAAGCGGCATGCCTGAGATCACGGCCTCCGCGTGGGATGCATTTCTCAGCCGCCGCCCAGACGCACATCTGCTGCAGAGCAGCGCCTGGGGCGCGCTAAAAGACCGCTTCGGCTGGACGCCGGTGCGGCTACTGACCGGCGAGACCGGCGCGCAGGTGCTGTTCCGGCGGCTGCCGCTGGGTTTCAGCGTGGGTTACCTGCCCAAAGGGCCACTGGGGGAGGATTGGGGCGCGCTGCTGCCCGAATTGGACCGCGCCTGCCGCCAGCAGCGGGCGGTATTTTTACGCATCGAGCCGGACGCCTGGGAGGAGGACGCGCCCGAGGTAACGGCTCGTCTGCCGGGCTACCGCGCCAGCAAACCGGTGCAACCGCAGCGCACCATTCTTCTCAGCCTGGAGGGCAGCCCGGAGGAATGGCTGGAGCGGATGAAGCAGAAAACGCGCTACAACATCCGGTTGGCCGAGCGCAAGGGCGTCAGCGTGCGCGCCAGCGCCGACCTGGAAGGTTTTCACCGCATGATGTTGCGCACCGGAGCGCGCGACGGTTTTGGCGTGCACACGCGCGACTATTACCAGCAGGCATATGACCTGTTCCACCCGCGCGGCCAGTGCGAGTTGCTTTCGGCCGAGTGGGAGGGCCAGCCCCTGGCAATGCTGATGGTGTTTGCCAGTGGGCAGCGAGCCTGGTATTTTTACGGCGCGTCCAGCGACGAGGAACGCAACCGCATGCCCACCTACCTGCTGCAGTGGGAAGCCATGCGCTGGGCGGCGACGCGCGGCTGCAGCGAGTACGATCTGTGGGGCATCCCCGACGTGGACGAAAGCGCGCTGGAAGGCGAATTTGCCAGCCGGTCTGATGGGCTGTGGGGGGTATACCGCTTCAAGCGCGGGTTTGGCGGGCAGGTGCGGCGCGCGGCAGGCGCGTGGGAGAAGGTGTTCAACGCCCCGCTGTACGCGCTTTACCGCGCCTACGCGGCGCGGCGCTCCGGCGAGGGAGGATAATGGACGCGCCAACCTGGAACGGCATTGTCTCGGCGCTGCCCGGCGCGCACGTGCTGCAAAGCTGGGAGTGGGGCGAGTTTAAGTCGCAGTTTGGCTGGACGCCGCTGCACCAGGTATGGCACGATAAACAGGGCCGCCCGCAGGCCGCGGCGCTGGTGCTACAGCGCACCCTGGCGCTGGGCGGCTTTGCCGCGAAACTGCGCGTGCTGTACGTTCCGCGCGGCCCAGTGATGGACTGGAACGACAAGCGGCTGCGCGAGCGCGTGCTGACCGACCTGCAAGCCCTGGCGCGCAGACGCGGCGCGATTTTCATCAAAATCGACCCGGAGGTGGTGCTGGGAACCGGCGTGCCGGGAAGCGAAACCGCCGTGGAATCGGACCTCGGCTTGGATGTGCAGGCTGATTTACACGCGCGCCGCTGGCGCTATTCCAGCGACCAGATCCAATTCCGCAACACGGTGTGGTTGGATCTGACGCCGCCGGAAGACGTGTGGCTGGCGCGGATGAAGCAAAAGACGCGTTACAACCTGCGGCTAGCGCAGAAGAAGGGCGTGACGGTGCGCGACGGTGGGGAGGACGACCTGGGGCTGCTGTACCGCTTGTACGCTGAAACCGCGCTGCGCGACGGCTTTACCATCCGCTCGGAGGCGTATTACCGCGCGCTGTGGGGCCAATTCCTGCAAAAAAACATGGCGCGCGCGCTGATTGCCGAAGTGGAAGGCCAGCCGGTGGGCGCGGTGCTGCTGTTCCTGTTCGCCGGGCGGGCGTGGTATCTGTTTGGCATGTCGCGCGAGGAACACCGCGAGAAGATGCCCAGCTACCTGCTGCAGTGGGAAGCGATGCGCGCCGCGCGCGCGGCCGGCTGCAGCAGGTATGATCTGTGGGGCGCGCCGGAAGTCTTCAACGAAGAAGACAGCCTGTGGGGCGTGTACCGCTTCAAGGAAGGGCTGGGCGGGCAGGTGGTACGCACGCTGGGCGCGTGGGATTACACCCCCTCGCCATTCCTGTACCGGCTGTACACGAATACTTTGCCGCGCATTCTGGATTGGATGCGCCGGCGCGGCAAGAGGCAGACGCGCCAGTCGATTTCAATATAGGCCGGGTGCGTTTGACCGGCACGTAAAAAATAACCGCGAAGAAGCGAAGTACGCGAAGAAAACGCGAAGAAAATCTCAAAATGCCTTTCTTCGCGTTTTCTTTCCCGAAGGAACACCGGGACGGTGCGCGGTTCGCTTTTGTTTGGGTTATCCAACAAGAAAACTGAGGGCGCGATCCCCTGTGATTCGCGCCCTCATCTCGGATTTGCCAGGTTTACGGCCGCCAGACCGGACTGATATCAAACGCGCGGTCGGTGGTCAGGCGGGCTACGTCTGTGCCGCGCAGGGTCATCACGTAGATATCGTGATTATTCCCCACCGGCCAGCTCTCGAATGCCAGCCACTCACCGTCCGGTGAAGGGTCGACTTCGGCGATCGGGCCAAGATCGCGCGCGGTGCTGGCCGGGATGCGAAACTCGCGCGCGGTGTTGCGGTCTTCAAACCGCAGCGCGATCAGCCACGGATTGAACACGTCCACCGTGGTCTGGCTGTAGAGGATCATTTCGCCGTCACGGCTCCAGACCGGCCACAGGTTGTTTATCCCGCCAGCCGGGCTGAACTGCGCCTGCAACGTGCCGTCGCGGCCCATGATCCACACCTGTCCGTTGGGCACCTGACGCACAAAGGCTAGCTGCAGGCCGCTTGGGTTCCAGGCCGGGTGCTTATCGGCGAAAATGGTCTTGGATAGCTCGGTGAGCAGCGAGGTATTGAAATCGTACAGGAAGATCTGCGAGCGGCCGTTCCGCAGGGTGGTGAAAGCGATTTTTTCATTATCGGGCGACCAGGCCGGGTCAAAATCACCGTGCACGCCGGGTTTCACCGGTAGCGGGGTTGATTCTTCGGTCTCCATGTCATAAATAAAGATACTGGCGCCGGGGTAGGTATCGCGCCGGCCCGAGCACGGCGTGATGAAGGCCAGCTTCATCCCATCCGGCGACCAGGCGGGCTGGCACGCGCCGCCTTCCTCATTCGTAAGCTGGCGCTGGTCCGAGCCGTCACCGGTCATTAACCAGAGCTGGTAATTTCCGGTGCGGTTGGAAACATACGCGATTTCGGAGCGACCGCCACCCAGCGGTGTGGGTGATGGGAGCGGGGTTATTGTGTTCTCGACCGCCGGCACGGCAGAGTCCGTTGGCGCGGCGACAACAGCCGGGGCCTCGGTATTCTGGGCGATGCTGGTCACATCCGTCGAGGCCGGCGGCGCCGAAACCTGGACCGCCGCTGTTTGCGTGCCATCGCCAGTCTGTCCGACAGCGGCAGGCGGCTGGCGCTGCAAGAGCAGGAACATCAGCAGCACCACGATCACCGTGACGGAAGCGGCGAGTAGAATCGGCGTTGAATTGAAACGGCGCCGGCGGCGCGAGCGGGTGGCCATGCGCATGGGGCGGAACGGCACGGCGGGCAGGCCGCTGCTCTCATCGCCCTCCGCCGCGGGCACCTGTTGCGGTGGGGGAGCGACCGTGTTGACCTGCTGGAATTTGTGCGCCAGGTTGCCAGCCTCGATCAGGGCATCTTTCATTTCGCCAGCCGTCTGGTAACGGTCTTCGGGGTCTACGCTGAGGGCCGTTTCGATCACGGATGCCAGCTTGCGGTTGACCTTAGGGCGCAGTTCGCGGATGGGGGTCAGCTCGGTTTTCCCGGTGACGCGCGTCAGACCATCTTCGGGGATCACCCCGGTGAGGGCGGCGTAGAGCGTGGCGCCCAGCGAATAGATGTCGGAGCGCGCGTCGGTATGGGCAGTGCCGTACTGCTCGGGTGGCGAATAGCCGGGGGTCATGGCGCGCGCGCCGGTGGTGGTGGCCTGGTTGACGGAGTGCATCTCTTTGGCGAGGCCAAAATCCACCAGGGCCACATCCCCTTCGGGCGTGATTTTGATATTGCCGGGCTTCAGATCGCGGTGGATGATGGGGGTGGGGCGAGTGTGCAGGTGCTCCAGCGCGTTGCAGATATGCGCGCCGATCAGCACCACATCATCTTCGGGTAACGTGCCCAGGCGCTCGATGCGCTGCCGCAGGTCCTCGCCCTCGATAAAATCCATCACCAGATACTGGCCAACCCCAGGCAGCGTGAAATAGTCTCGGACGCGTGGTAAACTGTGGTGCTGCAGGCTGGCCAGGATGTTCGCTTCTTTTTGAAACTGCCGCGAGTACTCTTCTGTCAAAAACAAATTCTCTTTAACGGCGACAGGAACATCCAGGTTTTCATCCACCGCCCGGTAGACGGAACCCATACCGCCCTGGCCCAGGACAGCCTTGATGCGATATCGGTCTTTGAGTAGGGTACCCGGAGTAATATTCATCTATGTCCCAGGATCGTTCGATTTTATTGTACTCAACATAAGGGGTCTTGGCAACGATAAATGGTGTACGCCCCGGCACTTATCAAAATCATTAATACCCCATATAATCTAAGATCATGGTAACCTCTATACCTGCAAAATCATCATGAACCTCGATATTCAAACCGGAGTCACAACGATTGTCGTTCTGGCCGGGCTGGCTGTGGTGTTCAGCCTGTGGATAGGCTGGCGCACAATCCGGCAGGGACAGAAACTGCCGTTCTTTCGCAAGCGCCGCGAGCAGATCGCGCGTGGCTGGCGGCTGATTTTCCTGGCGTTCGTGTGGGCCGGGGTGGCGTTCGCGGTCAGCCGCTACGCCGAGCCAGTGGCCTACACCATCTTCCCGCCCTCGCCCACCATCACCAATACCGGCACCACCACGCTGACGCCGACCATCTCACTCACGCCAACGATCACGGATACGCCGACCATCACCAACACGCCTTCGGTGACGGATACGCCTTCCATGCCACAGGCGGTGGCGACCCTGTTCCAATCCACCATCACACCCAACCCCGAGTCGGTGATCAGCGCGCCGGTGTTCGCGCGCGCGCTGGAAGACGGCCTGCCGGTGAATCCATCCACCGAATTCGAGAACCCGATTGAGACGCTGTACGGCAGCTTCAGTTACGACAAAATGCTAGCCGGCTCGCAGTGGACGGCGCTGTGGTACCGCGGAGACGATTTACTGTGCGTGGAGACGCTGCCGTGGGACGGCGGAACGGGCGGGTATGCATATTCGGAATGCACGCTGCCGCCGGATCAATGGCTGGCCGGGGATTATGAGCTGCGGTTGTTTGTGGGCATGGAGTGGATTAACTCCGGGCAGTTTGTGGTGATTGGCGACCCGCCCACCCCGCAGCCGACGCTCAGCCCCACCAACACGATCACGCCATCGCCCACGCTCGGGCCGTCGCCGACCTTCACGCCGCGCCCGCCGACCAATACACCCGCGCCCACGTTCACCTCACCGCCCACATCGACGGTGGTGCCGAGCAACACGCCGCGCATCACCGACACGCGCTGGCCGTCGCCCACCCAGCCGACACGCACGCCCACGCCGACGTCGACCGCAACGCCTACGTTCACTCCAAC
>CALDSL010000070.1 GCA_937920255.1 uncultured Anaerolineaceae bacterium
CGCAACCTGTGGTGCGATCTGTTCCCGTTCCTGTTCCCCGCCTGCCAGTAGCGGCGTTTTTGGAAGAATCAAGCGCGGGCGGCTCGACAGGCCGCCCGCTTTGTCGTTAATGTTGCGTATCGTTGCAAGACCCTAAGACTTGAGGGGCCATCGTAGAGACGCAAAATCTTGCGTCTCTACCCATACCATTCAATCGTTTTTCCTGTCCCGTTCCTACCGGGCGCAACGATTCATCTACTGCGCGGCGACGCGGTTGAGCTCGCTTTCAACCAGGCTAAGCGTTTGCTGCAGCACTTCGTAATCGCCGCTGTCAAGCATCGCCTGCGCCTCGTACAGGCGGGCTTCGATCTGCAGATGGCCGCTGCTGTCCGGCCCGCGTAGATAGTCAGCCACGATGCCGCGGCTGCGCATATCTTCCGCGCCCGGCAGCCACACCTGCTCAAAATATGCCGGGTTGTCCATCAGCTTCTGGTACGCGCGCACGGCGTCGAATAAGGTAATCGTGCCCTCCACGTCGTCAACGATATCCGGGACGGCCGGTAGCAACTCCAAGCGGCCAAGAAAGCCACTTTCCAGCTCTTCCAACGATACGCCAAAGTGCTCGCGTAACGCCCGGTCGATGGCGCGCGACTGCCCGGCACTGTCGGGTTGGATGTCACGATAAAAGCCGTCGAACGCTTCCCAACCCCAGCGTTCGACCATATAGCCTACCAGCGCGCCGGCGAGAATATACCCGCTTTCATGCTGAGCGGGGTAGAAATCGTCGGCCAGATGCTGTAAGGGGATGTAACGACCGCTGTGCAGCAGCGCGGCCGCCCGGAAGGTGATCGACTCGCGCTCGTAATGTCCGCCGCTAAGATATACCGCCAGTCCCTCGATCAGGATCGAGGGGCGCAGATTACTTTCGCGCAGCCCGTCATAGCGGTGCAGCATCTCGTGATACAGGATCTGCGCCACTTCCGGGTTGGCGTAATTATCGTCCGCATAGGAGACGTAAACTTCATCGGAGGTAAATCCGCCGTGACCGAGAATGCGCGGGATCAAGTTAATGTCGATCTTTTCATCCAGGGTCGTGCCAATCTGGCGCGATGCGGTGGCGGCCAGCCCTTCGATCATCGGGACAAGTACATCCAGGTCGCGCTCCGCGTCGGTTCCCGTGATGGTGTGGATGAAACAGCAGTCCACTTCCACGGTTTGCCAGGCCCGTTCCTGGATCTCGGGGTCGGCAGGCGCCAGGACTACCCGTTCCTCCCAGGTCTGATTGCGTTCGGGAATCGTGAGCACCAGGGTGTATTCGCCCGCCGCCAGGCCGCGCGTGTCCCATACCCACTGGAGGATCGCGCGGTAACGGTCCCCGGCGGCGCCGTAGAAAGGCGCATTTCCCAGATCGCTGCCCTGAAAGCTGGCATGCAGGCTGCTGCCGTCAAAATCCTCCCCGGCAGGCGTAAAAACCTCGATGCTGATCTGGTCGCCAACCAATAAGGTTCCATCAGGGTGAAGGCGCACATCCATCGTTTGAGGATCGAACGCGCCGGTTGCCGCAGCCCCAGGTTGCATCTGCCGCCAGGGTTGAATTATGAACAAAACCAGCAATAAAACCTGAACATACCTGTACATGACTGAATTATACTGGATGGCAAGGTGTGTGTAGCAAAAACAACCGCAGCGGATATAATTGATTTGTTGCAATGATGTGATTGGAGTAGGTTTCAATGATCGACGAGCAAAAAACAACCTCGCCCCGCTGGAGTACAACCACCAAACTGGTCGTGGCGCTGACCATCGCCGCCATCGTCATGGCCTTGTTCGCTCAATTTCGCAATTTTGTCGGCCCTTTGATCGCGGCGCTGGTGCTGGCCTACCTGGTGCATCCGGTGGCCAACCTGCTGTACCACAAGCTGCGTTTCCCGTGGGGTTTGGCGGTGGGTTTGGTGTTCCTGCTGATCCTGGCGGTGATGCTGGGACTGGCCACCTGGGGCGGTTTTACGC
>CALDSL010000071.1 GCA_937920255.1 uncultured Anaerolineaceae bacterium
CAGCTACCGCACCACGCGCGAGATCATGCAGTTTGCCACGTTGTTTTACCGCACCCGTCTTTCCGAAGAGAAAGACGATGAAATTCTCGCGCCGGATATGCTCAACATGCCCAACGGCGCCATCCCGCAAATCATCGCGCTCAATAGCCCTCAGGATGAAATCGCGCGGGTGGTGAACGAGGTGGCTCAATTTCTTCAAAAAGGCTTTCCGCGCAAACATCTGCTGCTGCTGCACGCCAATGGGCAGGGCTGCAAAGCTTTAATCAACGCCATCGACAGCCGGTTGGGGAAAAATACGGCCATGGACCCCAAAGACACCTTCCCCGGTGATTACGTGCGGGTAACCACCCTCAACGCTGGCGCCGGGTTGGAAAGCCCGATCGTCTTTTTGGTGGGGCTGCGGGAGCTGTTTGAGCAGGAACAATCCATCCGCCTGTCGGACGAAGAACGCGAGACGATCATCCGCGACAACACCCGCAAAGTGTATATGGCCGCCACACGGGCCGGCCAGCGCCTGGTCTTCACCTATGCCGGCGATTTACCTGAGATGCTAAAACAGGTCTTTGCAATGCAAAATGGCGGGGTTAACACATAAGAACCCCACCCCCTTGACCTTTTCCCCCAACTTTGGCATAATACAATCAATCACGCCAATGGCTGTGACGGAGGAAAGTACGCTGGCGGAAGCCGCCAGGGAAGCGGGTGCGCAGACTGAAACGCCCGCCCGGGGAAACCCAGCCGAAGTTCCCTCCCGAGCCGCCTGGGGGAACGCCCGCGAGGGCCACTAGTCCAGGCCGCTTTGCCCGCGTTACACGGCAAGCCAATCGCCCCGCCGGGGCCGTTGGATCGAGTGGGCCGCTTGCCGCGGCCAATAAGGGTGGTACCACGGTGACTTCCTGTCCCGTCCCTTGCCTGGGATGGGATTTTTGTTTTAATCGCTGATCTTTTTTTGCAGGAGGCAGTATGACCGACGAAACCGATGTTTTGGGACAACTGGAAGCGATCCAGGCCGCGGGGATGCAGGCGCTGGAAGCGGTCCAGAATGAGAAGGATTTGCAGGCCTGGCGCGTGGCCCATCTTGGCCGCAGCGCGCCGGTGATGCAGGTCTTCTCGATCATGGGCAAGCTGCCCAAAGAGGAGCGCGCCCAGGTGGGGCAGCGCGCCAACGCCGCCAAGGGCGCGCTGGAAGCCGCCGCGCAGCAGCGCGAGGCCGCGCTGCGCGAAGCATCGCTGCGCCAGTCGCTGCAATCCGAGCGGCTGGATGTGACCATGCCCGGCCGCGCCTTTGCGCGCGGGCGGCTTCACATCGTCACCCAGACGCTGCGCGAAGTGGTGCGCATTTTGGGCAACCTGGGCTTCCAGGTCTACCGCTCGCCCGAGGTGGAGAGTGACGAGATGAATTTCCAACTGCTCAACATCCCGCCGCATCACCCCGCGCGGGATATGCAGGACACCTTCCATACCACCACGCCTGGCGTGCTGCTGCGCACGCACACCTCGCCGGGGCAGATCCACGCCATGCGCGAATACGCCCCCGACCCGGTGCGCGTGATCCTGCCCGGCATGGTCTACCGCTATGAGCAGGTCAGCGCGCGCTCGGAGACGCAGTTCAACCAGATCGAGCTGCTGGCGGTGGGCAAGAACATCACCCTGGGTGACCTGAAAGGCACGCTGACCGAGTTCGCGCGCCAGTTGTACGGCAGCAGCGCGCGCACGCGGCTGCGCCCGTCGTACTTCCCCTTCACCGAGCCGAGCGGCGAGATGGACGTGGAGTGCTTCATGTGCGGCGGCAAGGGCTGCCAGATCTGCAAGCAGGCCGGCTGGCTAGAGATCGGCGGCTGCGGCATGGTGCACCCGGTGGTGCTGCAAAACGGCGGTTACGATCCCAAAGTGTATTCCGGGTTCGCGGCCGGCATGGGCCTCGAGCGCATCGCGCTGCTGCGCCACCGCATCGAAGATATCCGCAATTTCTGGGCGGATGACGTGCGCTTCTTGGAACAGTTCTAAAGGCAGGTGAATCTATGAATATTCCTCTTTCCTGGTTGAAAGATTACGTCGATATCGACATGCCCCTGGAAGACCTGGCCGGGGTGCTGACCATGCTCGGCCTGGAGGTCGACTCGGTGCGGCTGGTGGGCCTGCCCGGGCCGGCGCACGACGAGCACGGTTTCAAGTTCACCGGCATTTCCTGGGACCGCGAGAAAATCGTGGTGGCGCAGATCGACGAGGTGATGCCGCACCCCAACGCCGACCGGCTGACGCTGTGCAAACTGCAGGACGGCCAGCGCGAGCACATCGTGCTCACCGGCGCGCCAAACCTGTACGAGTTCAAGGGCCAGGGTCCGCTGCCCAAACCGCTCAAGGTGGCTTACGCCAAAGAAGGCGCGACCATCTACGATGGCCACCAGGCCGGCCAGGTGCTGACCACGCTCAAGCGCGCCAAGATCCGCGGCGTGGAATCCTACTCGATGGTCGCCTCGGAAAAAGAGCTGGGCATCTCCGAAGAGCATGAGGGCATCATCATCCTGCCGGATGACGCTCCCACCGGCATGCCCCTGGCCGACTACATGGGCGACGCGGTGTTCGAGATTTCGATCACACCCAACATGATCCGCAACGCCAGCGTGCTGGGCGTGGCGCGCGAAGTGGCCGCCGCCACCGGCAAGCCGCTGCGCAAGCCCCAGGCCAGCATCGCCCCCACCGGCGAGCCAGTCGACGGCAAGGCCGCCATCGAAATCCGCACGCCGGAACTGAATCCGCGCTTTGTGCTCGGTCTGGTGCGCGGCGTGGAAGCCCGCCCCAGCCCCTACTGGGTGCAGACGCGCCTGCGTCTGGCCGGGATGCGACCCATCAACAGCATCGTCGACGCCACCAACTATGTGATGCTCGAACTGGGCCAGCCGCTGCACGCCTTCGATTATGACCTGCTGGTGCAGCGCGCCGGCGGCGCAGCGCCCACCATCATCACTCGCACCGTCGCGCCCGGCGAAGTGCTCACCACCCTGGACGGCGTGGAGCGCAAGCTGGACGACTTCACCGTAGTGGTGGCCGACACCGCCGGCTCGCTTTCCATCGCCGGGGTGATGGGCGGGCTGGAAAGCGAAGTCACGCCCGCCACGCGCACCATCCTGCTGGAGGGCGCGAGCTGGAACTTCATCAACATCCGCAAGACCTCGGCCGCGCAAAAGCTCAACTCCGAGGCCGCCTACCGCTTCGCGCGCGGCGTGCATCCGGCCCTGGCCGAAGACGGCGTGCGCCTGTGCCTGGATCGCATCGCGGCCTGGAGCGGCGGCGAGATCGCCCCCGGGCTGGTGGATAACTACCCCCTGCCCGCCAACGACCCGGTGGTGACCATCAGCGAAGCCGACGTGCGCCGCGCGCTGGGCATCACCATCCCCGCCGCGCAAATCGCCGAACTGCTCGAGCGGTTGGAATTCCGCTGCGAAGTGCAGGGCGAGAGCGTCACCGCGCATACCCCACCCATCCGCCTGGATATCGGCGAGGGCGTCACCGGTCAGGCTGACCTGATCGAGGAAGTGGCTCGGCTGTACGGCTACAACAACGTCCCCGCCACGCTGATGGCCGACGGGCTGCCGCAGCAGCACCGCAACCGCGTGGTGGATGCTGAAGAAGAACTGCGCGACGTGCTGGCGCAGTTGGGGCTGATGGAAGCCATCACCCACCGCCAGACCACGCCCGAGCGCGAGGCGCGCGCCCTGCCGCTCAGCGTGGCCCCGCAGGAAGTGCCTTACGTGCGCCTGCTCAACCCGATTTCCGCCGATCGCACCGTGATGCGCCGCAGCCTGCTGGTTTCGGCGCTGGAAGTGCTGGAGCGCAACGCGCGCCTGCGCGAGCGGCTGGCCTTCTTCGAGATCGGCCCGGTGTTCCTGCCCGATCCCGAACAAACCCTGCCCGCCGAGCCGCAGCACCTGGCGATTGCCCTGACCGGCCTGCGCCTGGAAAGCCACTGGGATCGCCCTGTGAAGGAGAATTACGACTTCTACGACCTGAAGGGCATTCTGGAAGAAGCCATGACCGGGCTGCACCTGACCGACGTCCGCGTGACGCCGGCCGAGCATCCCTCGTTCCACCCCGGCAAGTGCGCCTACCTGCTTGTCGACGGGCGCGTCGCGGGCGTGTTCGGCGAGATCCACCCGCTGGTCAAAGAGCGCTTCGCGTTCGGCCCCGCGCCGGTGCTGGCCGCCGAGCTGGACCTGAACGTGGTGCTGCCGCTGGTGCAGGAGCGCTTCCGCGTCGCCCCGGTGCCGGCCTTCCCGCCCGTGCTGGAAGACATCGCCGTGATCGTGGATGAGGACCTGCCCGCCGGCCGGCTGGAAGAGGTCATCCGCCAGGCGGGCGGCAAGATGCTGGCCGGGCTGCGCCTGTTCGACGTGTTCCGCGGTCCGCAGATTGGCGAGGGCAAGAAGAGCATGGCCTACGGGCTGACCTACCAGTCGTCCGAGCGCACCCTCACCGACGCCGACGCCGCCCAAATCCGCCAGCGCATCATCCGCCGCCTGGAGCAGGATTTAGAGGCAAAGTTGCGGAGTTGACATTAGATTAACAACAATAATCCTCGCTCCTACGGCCAAAGGCCCGTGGGAGCGTTTCTTTCCCGCTCTGCGGGCGTCCGGTTAATCGCTCAACACATGTAGGGGCGAAGCATCCGGGCGGGCGAATTTGCAAGAGAAATCAACTTTTTCTCCGGATGCTTCGCCCAGGCGCCGTCCAATAGACCATCACAGCAGCCTGCATGCGCCCGGGTGAAGCATCCGGAAGACCATCGCGCTCCTGATCTGCCTGGGCCAACCCGGATGCTTCACCCCTACAATTGTATGTTGACAGCCCCTCCCACATAAAAGACCCCGGCCTTCCGGCCAGGGTCTCATGCTTCCGATCACACGTTTTACGGCATGGCGTCTATTGCCATGATCTGCGCCTGGCGCGCAAGGTCGGTGGAGGCGGCCAGGATGCGCAGCGCTTCCTCGGGGTTGTGGAAGCCCATGCTGTTCTCGGCGGAGATGAAATCCCAGCGCATCTGCGCGGCGCGGTGCAGCTTGCGCGCCTCTTCCAGCTTCTCCGCGTCGACCTTGGGGTCGGCCGCGGCGGCCTTGATCGCGTCAATGGCCGTGATGATCGCATCTTCAGTGAGGAACATCGTCTCAGCCACCGTGTCCTGGATGATCTTCACCCGCCCGGTGACGTAATCCACGTCGGTGTGGCATGTGCCGCACGCGTTCGACGGGCTGAACAGCGGCGAGTGCGTGTCGTGGGTCGAGAACTTCACCGCGCCATCGCGCGTGTAGGGCATGTGGCAGTCGGCGCAGGCCACGCCGGCGTTGTAATGCGTGCTGCCCGCGGTATAGGTCTCATACTCGGGATGCTGCATCTTCAGCATCGGCGCTTCGCTTTCTTTGTGTTTCCAGTCGGTAAAGCCAACGTCTTCGTAATACACCTCAATTTCCTCGATGCGCGTGCCGTTGGCCCACGGGAAGGTCAGGTACTTGCCGTCGCCCTTGAAGTAATATTCCACGTGGCAGTTGGCGCACACCACCGTGCGCATCTCCTGCCGCGAGAATTCGCGCCAGTCCTTGCCCTGCGCCTTGAGGGCTTCATCCAGCGCCGGGTTGGTGACGATCAGCCGCATAGTGCCGGCCTCGTGGCAGTTGGCGCAGCCAATCGGCTCGGTGATGCGCGGGGTCATCTCGGCGAAGGACATCGCGTCGTACCTGGCCATGCCCATCTCGGCCCACAGCGAGGGGTTGTTGGACGATTTGCACGAGTAGCAGGTGGCCGGGGTCTTCTCGGAAATGCGCATCGTCTCGCGCACATCCACCAGCGACATGCGGTGCCCGCGCTCTTCGTTGTAATCCTCGCTGAAGGGATACCCCGCAAAGAGGGTCACCAGCCGCGGATCCCACTCGATGCGCGAGAACGGCTGCGAGCCGCCGTAGTTGGTCTTGACGTCGTTGATTTCGGTCAGCAGCAGCGTGCTCCACTGGTTGGGGAAGTTCTGCCCCCAAAGCGAACTATCGGGTTCCTGAGCCTGAATCTCCACCATTGGCTGCACGCCACGCACCTGCATGGGCTGGTTGCGCATAAATACCAGCAAGCCTACAATCACGGCGGCCATGATGACAAAAATCGCGGCCAGCACAATCATAGCGATCCGGGTTGTTTTTGACATCTTCATTTCTCCTTGCGCTGATCTCGGGTCTCGTAAACGCCTTTATCCTGATACGGTAAGATGCTGATCCCGCGTGGGCCGTGGGCTACCGATGTGTGGCAGTCGAAGCAGTAGCGGCCGCCGTTGTGCGGGGCGTCGGTGGTGCCGTCGTTGATCATCGAAACGGCAGTCTCGTGGCAGCGGATACAGTTGGCTTGAATAATGTCGGATGTGGATTCTTTCGCGCGCAGCGGTTCGGGGATATGCCCCAGCGTGAACATGGTCACATGGTTCATGCCCGAGCGCGCTTTGACAAAATACTTGGGAATAAACGCGTGCGGCGTGTGGCAGTCATTGCAGGAAGCCCACGGCTGGTGACCGGCGTGGTACCAGCCCTCGTACACGGCATCCATCACATGGCAGTTATTGCAGGTCGTTGGATCATCCCCCAAATAGACGGTAAAGTTCGTGGCCCACAACCCTACCCCAATCACCACAGCCAATGACGCTAATCCTACCAGGACCACCCATTTCATTGCAGCTCCTTCTTGTGGTTCCAACAGGTTTTGTACCGCTAAAGGAAGTTTCGATCGAATGTGATAATTATAGCAAGCCTCTTAATTTGTTTTAATGATTTTTGTCATGCAAAAAAGGTGGGTAACAGAATTTTGACAGTAAAATTCGAACCGCGAAGCATACGAAGCGCGCGATGTTTTCTCTGCGCACCTTCGCGCCCTACGCGGTTTTATAGTCCCCCTGAGGATAAAAAATGGAATGAAAACTTCATCATGCAGGTACGCCGCGGCGTATAATATGCATATCCATAGGAGGTGAAACATGGGCTGGCAGGATACTTTGAGAGGAGATTCCGTCGGCTGGCTGCTGGAACAGCCCCAGCCGGCGCTGCGATACATGGCCCTGCGCGATCTGCTCGACCGGCCACCGGATGACCCTCAACTGCTGGCGGCGCGCGCCGCGGCCTACCAGACCGGCCCCATCCTCAAGGTGCTGGATGTCATGCAACCCGAAGGGTACTGGGTCAGGCCCGGGCCGGGGTACGGCCCCAAGTACAAATCCACCGTGTGGGCGCTGCAACTGCTGGCGCAGCTCGGCGCGCGCGTAGACGGCGACCCGCGCGTGCGCACGGCTTGCCAGTATTACCTGGACCACGCGCTCTCTGAAGGCGGGCATTTCAGCTACAACGGCAGCCCCGGCGGCACGGTCGACTGCCTGCAGGGCAATATGCTGTGGGCGCTGGTCACGCTGGGCTGCGACGATCCGCGCCTGGAGGAGGCGGTAGATTGGATGGCGCGCAGCAACACCGGCGAAGGCGTGGCCCCCAAAACCGAGAAGCGCGTCCTCCAGCGCTATTACGCCTATAAATGCGGCCCCGGGTTTCGCTGCGGCGCGAATAACGGACAGCCGTGCGCCTGGGGCGCGGCCAAGGTGATGCTGGCCTTTTCCGCGCTGCCGCAGGCGATGCGCACGCCGCTGGTCGAGCGCGCCATCACGCAGGGCGTGGAATACTTCCTCTCCGTGCCGCCCGAGACCGCGCTGTGGCCGGAAAATGCCACCGATCACCCCAGCCGCGATTGGTGGCTGTTCGGTTTCCCGGTGTATTACATCACCGACCTGCTGCAGGTGGCCGAGGCGCTGGCGCGCCTGGGCTGCGGGCGTGATATCCGTATGACTGGCCTATTAAATTTGATCCGCGCCAAGCAGGACGCGGAAGGCTGCTGGCCGCTGGAGTACAACTACGCCAGCAAAACCTGGGGGAACTACGGCCGCAAAGGCGAGCCCAACCCGTGGGTCACGTTGCGCGCGTTGAGGGTACTTAAGGCCGTGGAAAAAGCTTAAACACGAATAAAAGCCGAATAAAACCGAATGGCACGAATAGAGCGCTAATGTTTCTTTGTAGGTTGGGTAGCTCGCAGAGCACCCTGCGGGTGAGCCCAAAGGGTCACTACCGTTAATAACACGGTGGGCGAAACCCAACGTTCTTTGACCGTCATAAACTTCTTACGGCAATATCAAAAGCGTTGGGTTTCGCCCACATTGACAATTTATGATATCAGCTCTATGGGCTCACCCGCAGGGTGCTCTGCGAGCTACCCAACCTACAAAGAAATATTAACGCTCTATTCGTGCCATTCGGCTCATTCGGCTCTTATTCGTGTTAACGCTCTTCCCCGCCGGCCGATGAGTCCTCTATTCCTCCGGAATATTCCCCATGATCTGCTCGATGCGTTCGAGCACCTCATCCGTCAACAGGGGCACGGCGTCGGCGGCGGAGAGATTCTCGTCCAACTGCTCCAGCCGCGTGGCGCCGGTGATCACGCTGCTGACCTCCTTGCGACGCAGGATCCACGCGATGGCCAGCTGCGCGGTGGTCAGGTCCAGGTCGCCGGCCAGTGCGGTGAGCTGGCGCACCGCGTCCAGCGTATCCTCGGTGAGCAGATCGCGCATCCAGGCCATGCGCTCCAGCGAAGCGCGGCTGCCGGAGGGGATGCCCTTGTTATACTTGCCCGCCAGGATGCCGTTGTACAGCGGGCTCCACGTCACCAGGCCGATGCCGAACTCCTGGCACAGCGCGTCCAGGTCGGCCTCCACGCGCTTGCGGCGGAACAGGTTGTACTGCGGCTGCTCCACCGTGGGCGGGATCAGCCCGTACTGGCGCGCCGTGCCGATCGCCACTGCAATCTGCGACGCTTCCCACTCCGACGTGCCCCAGTACAGAATTTTGCCCTGGTGGATCAGGTCGTTCATGGTGCGCACCACCTCCTCCACCGGCGTGTCGGGGTCGTAGCGGTGGCAGAAATACAGGTCGACGTAGTCGGTGTCCAGCCGCTTGAGCGATGCGTTGATCGATTCGTGGATGTGCTTGCGCGACAGCCCGCGCCCGTTGGGGCCGGGCATGGTGGGCCAGAACACCTTGCTGGAAATCACCAGCGCCTCGCGCGGCAGTTCTTTGATGGCGCGGCCCATCAACAGCTCGGCCTGGCCGGCGCCGTACATATCGGCGTTGTCAAAAAAGTTTACGCCCTGCTCGTAGGCGGCGCGGATCATATCGGTGGCGCCCTGCTGGTCGACCTGCGAGCCAAACGTAACCCACGCCCCGAGCGAAATTTCACTGACTTTCAAGCCGGAATGTCCCAATCGGCGATAATGCATGGCAGCCATCTCCAGAAATTATAAGGATGGCTGTATTATGGCATATTTGCGGAATGAAGGTTGTGAACCGCAGCGCGGAATTTTTGATTGTAGGGACCGGAATGCTTCAATAGTTTCAAATAAACCTCCCCCCATTTTCAAAAACCGAAAATGGGGGGAGGTTTGGTGGGGGGTTATCCCCCCGTCATTTCAGCTTCATTGCCCGAGCCGATGCCGAGCGGTTTCCACTTGGCCTGGTCGGCGCGCAGGCGGTGCATGCCGCCGCCGCGGTTGTGCAGTTCGTCAAACCCCTCGGGCTTGATGAACATCTGGTCGCCGTCCAGCAGGCCGTGCACGCCCTCCTGCCCGGCTTCCATGCGCTTGCTCTGGCAGTACGCGCAGGTCTTGGGGTCATGCGGGGTGTACTCGATTGGCTCTTCGTAGGTGGTGATATAGCCCTCGTAGTTGCGCAGCACAATCTTGTGATCCGACATGCTCAGCAGATAGTTGGGCATCATCGGGATCTTGCCGCCGCCGCCCGGGGCGTCGACGATGAACTGCGGCACGGCGTAACCCGAGGTATGCCCGCGCAGCGCTTCCAAAATCTCGATCCCCTTGGAAACCGGGGTGCGGAAATGCCCCGCGCCTTCCACCAGGTCGCACTGGTACAGGTAGTACGGGCGCACGCGGATGCGCACCAGATCATGCACCAGCTTGCGCTGGATGTGCGGGCAGTCATTCACCCCGGCCAGCAGCACGGCCTGATTGCCCAGCGGGATGCCCGCGCGGGTCAGCCGGTCGCAGGCCTCTTCCAGTTCCTGGGTGATCTCGTTGGGGTGGTTGACGTGGATGTTCAGCCACAAGGGATGGTACTTTTGCAGCATATCGCACAGCTCGGGGGTCACGCGCTGGGGCATGAACACCGGCACGCGCGAGCCGATGCGGATGATCTCGATGTGCGGGATCTCGCGCAGCCGCGAAAGCAGTTCTTCCAGCAGCTTGGGGGCCAGCGTCAGCGGGTCGCCGCCCGAGAGCAGCACGTCGCGTACCTGCGGCGTGCGCTTGAGATACTCGATCTGCATCTCAAACTCGTGGCGCGAGAAAGTGGCGCTGGGGTCGCCGACGATGCGCGAGCGCGTGCAGTAGCGGCAGTACGAGGCGCACTGGGTGGTCACCAGCATCAGCACCCGGTCGGGGTAGCGGTGCACCAGACCCGGCACGGGCGAGTGGCGGTCTTCGGCCAGCGAGTCTTCCATCATCCCGGTGAACGGCACAATCTCGCCCGCGGTGGGGATCACCTGCTTGCGGATCGGGTCGTTCGGGTCGGTGGGGTCAATCAGCGAGACGAAGTAGGGGGTGATATCCACGCGGAACAGGCCGGGCGTGGAGAGCGCGGTGCGCTCGCTGTCGGTCAGGTGCAGCACCTGCTCGAAATCTTCAACCGAATTGAGGCGGTGGCTGAGCTGCCAGCGCCAGTCATTCCATTTCTCGGCGGGCACATCGGCGTAGATGGGCGCGCGCTTGGATACAAACGTAGACGTGCTCATTACAGGCTCCTGGATGGTTC
>CALDSL010000072.1 GCA_937920255.1 uncultured Anaerolineaceae bacterium
GGCATCGTCGCGTTTGGGGAAGTCTTCGCGCGCGTGACCGCCACGGCTCTCCTGACGAGCCAGGGCGGCCTGGGTAGTGATCAGGGCCAGGTCGAGCATGTTGCCCAGTTCCCAGGCGCCGACCAGATCGTAGTTGTACATCTTGGAGACGTCGGTGACTTTGACGCGCTTGTAGCGCTCGCGCAGCTCCTCAACCTTGGCCAGCGCACGTTCCAGCCCTTCGTGGTTGCGGAACACGCCCACATCGTCGAACATGACGTGGCGCATTTCCTCGCCAATGTGCGCGGCGTTCTCGGTGCCTGAGGCGTGTGTCAGATGGCTGATCTGCTCGCGGGCAAAGTCCAGCGCGTCAGCCGGGATTTCGGGGAGCGGCTGCTGAGTGGCGTATTCGGCTGCGTCCAACCCGGCGTGCTTGCCAAAAACGATCAGGTCGACCAGCGAATTGGTGCCCAGGCGATTGGCCCCGTGCACCGATACGCAGGCGCATTCACCCGCCGCGTACAGCCCGGGTAGCACGGTATTCTGCTCATCCACCACCACGCGACCGTACTTGTCGGTGGGGATGCCGCCCATGGCGTAGTGCGCCGTGGGTTGCACCGGCATGGGTTCCTTCACCGGATCGACGCCCAGGTAGGTGACGCAGAAATCTGCGATATCCGGAATCTTGCTCAAGATCTCCTGCGCAGTCACGCGGTACGGGCTGCCATCGGGGCGGGTGCGCCCGTCGAGTTCGGCGTACTTGTTGATCGTCTCGGGGCGGGCATCCAGCAGCAGATAGCGCTGCCCCTTGATGCCGCGTCCTTCACGCATTTCCAGGTACATGGCGCGGCTGATCACGTCGCGCGAGGCCAGGTCTTTCACATGCGGAGCGTAGCGTTCCATAAAACGCTCGCCCTGGTCGTTGAGCAGAATACCGCCCTCGCCGCGCACGGCCTCGGTGATGAGGATTCCGAGCTTCATGATGCCGGTCGGGTGGAACTGGAAGAATTCCATATCCTCGGCCGGGATGCCGCGCCGCACGGTGACGGCCACGCCGTCGCCGGTGTAAGCATAGGCATTCGAGGTGATTTCCCAGATGCGCCCGTGGCCGCCGGTGGCGAAGATGACCGCTTTGGCGCGGAAAATATGTAGTTCGCTGGTGGCCAGTTCCAGCGCCACCACCCCGGCCACTGCCCCGTTGGTGATGATCAGGTCGATCACGTGGAATTCGTTATAGAACTCGGTCTGGTTTTTGATGCACTGCTGGTACAGCGTTTGCAGGATCATGTGGCCGGTGCGGTCGGCGGCATAACAGGCCCGTCGGACAGCTTTACCGGTCTGATTGTTGGTGTGACCCCCAAACGGACGTTGGGCAATGCGACCATCGGGTGTGCGTGAGAACGGCAAACCCATGTGCTCCAGTTCATACACAGCCGCGACCGCCTCAGAACACATGAACTCAATCGCATCCTGATCACCCAGGTAATCACTGCCCTTTACCG
>CALDSL010000073.1 GCA_937920255.1 uncultured Anaerolineaceae bacterium
ACGTCCGGCGGCTCGACCGGCTGGCCGGTGCGCAGCGCCCTGGCCGCCGCCTGGATCGCGCCGATGATCGACGGGTATCCGGCGCAGCGGCACAGCGTGTCTTTCAGCGCGAAGCGGATCGCTTCTTCGCTCGGGTCGGGGTGCGATTGCAGCAGGGCATAGGCGGTCATCAACTGGCCGGGGATGCAGAAACCGCACTGCACCGCGCCGTAGAGGATGAACGCCTGCTGCAGCGGGTGCAGTTGCGGCTGCACGCCGCGCCGCGGCGCGCCACCCGGCCAGGAGGCCAGCCCTTCAATGGTGGTCACCTGACGGCCGTGGGCTTTGATCGCCGGGTACGAGCACGATAGCACCGGCAGTCCGTCTATCAGCACGGTGCAGGCGCCGCATTCATCTTCGTTGCAGCCAATCTTCGTCCCGGTCAGCCCCAGGCGCGCGCGCAGCACGTCGGCTAGCATCTCGCCGGGCTGTGTTTCCAGGCGCACCGGAGCGCCGTTGACGGTGAAATCAATCATCGCGTTCATCTATGCACCTCCTGCGCGCTGCCATGCGGCGTTGAGTACATCTTCCAGCAGTACCCCGCTCAAATGGTAGCGGTATTCGGCGCCGGCGCGCCGTGCGCTGCTGCGGAAACGCGCGCTGGAGCGCAGCATTTCCACCGCCTGCTCCACCAGCGCGCCGCTCCATGGCTGGCCGGCGACCAGCGCTTCCACGGCATCCGCCCGGCGTGGCGTTGCCCCCGCCGGACCTACCGCCACCCGCGCCATCGAGACCCTGTCGCCGTCGCGCGACAGCCACACCGCCATGTTGAGGATCGGCAGCGCCACGCCCTGCGGCCGCATGATGCGCGCAAAGGCCGAAGCCTGCCCGGGTTCGCCCACGGGCAGGCTGAAATGCACCAGAATTTCCCCCACCGCGAGCGTGCTCTCGCCCGGCCCGCGGAACAGGCTGAGGATGGGCGCGCTGCGCCGCCCGCCTGGGCCGGCGATTTCCACCTGCGCGTCCAGCGCCACCAGGGCGATCATTCCATCGGCGGCGGGCAGGGCATGCGCCACGTTGCCGCCCAAAGTGGCGGTGTTGCGCACCTGCGGCCCGCCGATCAACCGGCAGGCTTCGCTGAGCGCTTGCGCGTGGCGCAGCACCAGCGGATGCGCGGCGATGCACGCCACAGTCACACCCGCGCCGATGATCAACTGCCCATCGCTTTCTTCCAGCCGCTGCAGCTCGGGGATGCGGGTCAGATCGACCAGCGTGTGTGCCGGGGCGCGCCGTCCCTGCTGGATTTCCAGCAGCAGGTCGGTCCCGCCGGCGACCGGATGCGCGCCCGGCGCGGAGAGCGCTGCTACCGCTTCCGCCACGCTGTGGGCGAGGATGTATTCCTTCCAGGGGTTCATATCGGTGGCCTCCTTGAGGTAGGGCGGCGGCACTTTTCGACGGGCGCAGCGGCCCGACGCCGGTAATCGAACCCGTTACCGACCACCGATGGTGAATAGTTGTATTGTAAGCGCATCCCGCGCGCGGGCGCAAGATGTCATTTATCCCCTTATCCCTTATCCCTCTCCCCGCTGAATTTAAGCAAATAATCAATGTGCTGGCTGTGCGGGGAGAGGAATATGCGCGTTCGAATGGTGCCCATGGATGCGCAAGCCGCAGGGTGCTCTCTACCGCGTCAAATTCCGATACTTAATCCGGTGCGGGGTTTCGGCTTCCTTGCCCAGCCGGCGCTTGAGGTCGGCCTCATAATCTGACCAGCTGCCCTCGAACAGCCGCACCTGGCTGTCGCCTTCGAATGCCAGAATATGCGTGGCCACCCGGTCGAGGAACCAGCGGTCATGCGAGACCACCACCGCCGTGCCAGCAAAGGTGTCCAGCGCTTCTTCCAGCGCGCGCAGGGTATTGACGTCCAGGTCGTTGGTGGGCTCATCCAGCAGGATCACATTCGCCCCGCTCTTCAAAATGCGCGCCAGGTGCACGCGGTTGCGCTCGCCGCCCGATAGCACTCCCACCTTTTTCTGCTGGTCCGAGCCCATGAAATTGAAGCTGGAAACGTAGGCGCGTGAGTTGCGCTTGCGCCCGCCCAGGTCGATCTGCTCCATGCCCTCGCTGATCTCTTCCCACACCGTCTTTTCCGGGTCGAGCACATCGCGGCTCTGGTCCACATACGCCAGCTTGACCGTCTCGCCGCGCCGGATGCTGCCCGCATCGGGCTGTTCCTGCCCGGTGATCATGCGCAGCAGGGTGGTCTTGCCCGCGCCGTTCGGCCCCACCACGCCCACAATGCTCCCGGCCGGGATCGACATCGACAAGTTGTCGATCAACAGCCGGTCACCGTAAGCCTTGGACACGTTCTTGAACTCAAACACCACCTCACCCAGGCGCGGGCCGGGCGGGATGTAGATTTCCAGATCTTCACGCGCCTTTTCGGTTTCCTGGCTGAGCAGCTTCTCGTACGCCGTGATGCGCGCCTTGCCCTTCGACTGGCGCGCTTTGGGCGACATGTGGATCCAATCCAGTTCGCGCTCCAGGGTCTTCAGGCGCTTGCTTTCGCTCTGCTCCTCTTTTTTCAGGCGGTCCTGTTTCTGGCTCAGCCACGAGGAGTAATTGCCGCGCCAGGGGATGCCGTAGCCGCGATCCAGCTCCAGGATCCACCCGGCTACGTTGTCGAGGAAATAGCGGTCGTGGGTCACGGCGATCACCGTGCCGGCGTACTCGCGCAGGTGGCGCTCCAGCCACGCCACCGATTCGGCGTCCAGGTGGTTGGTAGGCTCGTCCAGCAGCAGGATATCCGGCTGGGTCAGCAGTAGACGGCACAGCGCCACGCGGCGGCGCTCGCCGCCGGAAAGCACCTTTACCGGCGTGTCGCCCGGCGGGCAGCGCAGCGCGTCCATCGCGATTTCCAGGCGGTTGTCCAGCGTCCAGGCGTCGTGCTTGTCCAGTTCTTCCTGCAAGCGCGACTGCTCGGCGATCAGCGCGTCAAAATCGGCGTCCGGGTCGGCAAATTTGGCGTTGACTTCGTCGTACTGGCGCAGCATGTCCACCACCGGCTGCACCGCTTCTTCCACCACCTGGCGCACGGTTTTGGCGTTGTCGAGCTGTGGTTCCTGCTCCAGCAGCCCGGTGGTGTACCCCTTCGAGAAGGTCACCTCGCCGTTGTAGCCATCGTCTTTGCCCGCGATGATGCGCAGCAGGGTGCTCTTCCCGGCCCCGTTCAGCCCCAGCACGCCGATCTTGGCGCCATAATAGAACCCCAGCGAAATATCGCGGATGATCTGGCGGTTATTAGGCGGCACGACGCGGGAAACGCGCACCATGGAAAAGATTACTTGTTGGTCGCTCATCAGCCTTCCTCCCGGGCAGTGGTTGTTGGAATCATTCTAC
This sequence comes from uncultured Anaerolineaceae bacterium, assembly GCA_937920255.1. Lineage (GTDB taxonomy): Bacteria > Chloroflexota > Anaerolineae > Anaerolineales > Anaerolineaceae > CALDSL01. The sequence continues at coordinate 3,379 of CALDSL010000073.1, forward strand.
CTGAGAACCAGGAAGCCTGCCACCTGGGTTGCTGGATGAATCAAACAGGCCAGCGCGGAAGCACTGGCCTGTTTGATTCACTTCATGTTGATTAAAACTGCCGGTTCCACTCGCGCAGCCAGCGTTCCACCACCACCTTGGTCTGGGTGAAGAACTCGACCGCGTGCTTGCTCTGCCCGTGCAGTGTGCCAAAGAAGCTTTCCTTCCAACCGCTGAAGGGGAAGAACGCCATCGGGGCCGCCACGCCAATGTTTATGCCGATGTTGCCCGCCTCGGCTTCGCTGCGGAACTTGCGCGCCGCCGCGCCGCTGCTGGTGAACACGCACGCCATGTTGCCGTACTTGCCGCTGTTGACGAACTGGATTGCCTCGTCCACCGTGTTGAGATGCACCATGCCCATCACCGGGCCAAAAACTTCGGTGGTGGCGATGGTGCTGCCCGGGGCCACGTTATCCAGAATGGTGGGGCGCAGGAAGTTGCCGTGCTCGCCGCCGGGGATCGACGGGTTGCGGCCGTCCACCAGCAGCGATGCGCCTTCGTCGACGCCCTTCTGGATCAGGCCCTGGATGCGCTGCTTGCTCTGCGGGGTGATCACCGGGCCCATATGCACGCCCTGAGCCAGCCCGTTGCCCACCACGCGCGACTGCGCGGCCTCGGCCAGCACGTTCTTGAAGCGCTTGCCGGCTTCATCCACCAGCACAATCGTGGACGCGGCCAGGCAGCGCTGCCCGGCGTTGCCGTACACACTGTCGGTGACGATATTGGTGGTCATCTCCAGGTCTGCATCCGGCAGGATGATGAGCGGGTTTTTGGCACCGCCCTGCGCCTGCACGCGCTTGCCGTTGGCCGACGCTCGGCTGTAGACGTGCCGCGCCACCGGCGTCGAGCCAACAAAGCTCACCGCCTGGACGGCCGGGTGGTCGAGCAGCGCGTTGACTGCGTCTGCGCCGCCGTTGACCAGGTTGACCACCCCGGCCGGGAACCCGGCCTGTTCCATCAGCTTCACCGCGAATTGGGTGGTCAGCGGGGTGCGCTCTGACGGTTTGATCACCACCGTATTGCCGCACGCCACCGCGTAGGGCAGGTACCAGAATGCGATCATGCCCGGGAAATTGAACGGGGTGATGATGGCGCACACGCCCACTGGCTGGCGGATCATGTACTCGTCGATGCCGCGCGCGATATCTTCCGAAAAGTCGCCCATCATCATCAGCGGAATGCCGCACGCCACTTCCACGTTTTCCACGGCGCGGCGCATTTCCCCCCGCGCGTCGTCGAGTATTTTGCCGTTCTCGATGGTGATGCTGCGCGCAAGTTCGTCGAAATGCTCTTCCATCAGAGCCTTGAGTTTGAACAGGTACTGGATGCGCTGCGTGGCGGGCACGCGCCGCCAGGTCTGGAACGCGGTTTGCGCCGCGCGTACGGCGGCGTCTACTTCTTCTACTGTGGTAAGCGGCACGCGCGCCAGAACCTCGCCCGTTGCGGGGTTGTTTACATCCACTTCTCCACTATGAGCCGGAACCTGCCAGGCTCCATTGACATAATTCGGTATCAGTTCGGTCATCAGGTTCACCTCAAGAAAGTGTCATTTAGCCGATCTCTTCGACCAGCACGGGGCGGTCTTCATCCAGCGAGCGCGTGGCGGCAATACCAATGGCCGTCGCGGCGCGGGCGTCCAGTCCGGTGACCGCCGGTTCCCGGTCCTGAACAATACTGGCAATAAACTCTCGGATCTCGTTGGCGTAGGCTTCACCGAAGCGCTCCATAAAGTATGGCACAGTATCGTGCAGCACGCCCTCGCGGGTCATGATTAATGTGTCGGTGTAGCGGTCTCTGCCGATCAGCAGCCCGCCATCCGAGCCCAGCACCTCGGTTCGGATGTCATAGCCGTACACCGCGTTGCGGCTGACGTCAATGTTGCCGATGGCTCCGCTGGTGAACTTAAGGTTGACGATGGCGTTGTCGATGTCGCCCACCTCTTTCAGCTCGGGATAAACCAGGCAGCCGCCCTCCGACTGTACGCGGTACACATCGCTACCCATCAGCCAGCGCGCGGCATCAAAGTCGTGGATGCCCATGTCCAAAATCAGGCCACCGCTATTTTCGCGTTTGGCGAATTCCAGGCTGGTGCGTTTGGGGTCGCGCCCCAGCGATTTGAACATCACCGGCGTGCCAATCACGCCTTCATCGATCTTTTTCTTGGCCAGCACGTAGGCCGGGTCGAAGCGGCGCATAAAGCCCACCATCAGCCGCACGCCGGCGCTTTGCGCGGCGGCGATGGCCGCGTCACAGCCGGCCAGGGTCATCGCCAGCGGTTTTTCGCAGTAGATTTCTTTGCCCGCCGCTGCCGCGGCTTGAACCACCTCGACGTGCGTTCCGGTGGGCGAGGCGATCACCACCGCCTGGATGTCTTTCTGATCCAGCAGTTGGCGATAATCGCTGTACCAGTTGCCCGCGCCGATGCGCGCCGCGGCCGCCTCCGCCGCCTGCGGGTTGGCGTCCGCCACCGCCACAAGATCCGCTTCCGCCACCGAAAATGCCAGGGTGTGCGCGTACACGCTGCCCATTCTGCCCGCGCCGATCAGACCAATTCGGATACCCATTGTGTGCTCCTCGTGTGATGTTCTGAGATGTTACTGGATCGTTTTATTTCGGGAAATGATATTGGATTTTGGTGGAGAACCACCCTCCACCGGAGCCGTACTGGCGCGGATGACCAGCGAAGGCGTCACAACCGCATCCCGCACCGGCTTGCCGGCGAAGGTGTCTACCAGCATTTGCAGCGCCGCGCGGCCCATTTCCCGCATCGGCTGGTGTATGGTGGTCAACTGCGGGCGCAGCATCTGGCACAGGATGTTATCGTCGAACCCGACGATGCTCACCTGTCCAGGGACGTCGATGTTCATTTCCTGGCACGCAGCCAGCACGCCGGCCGCCACCGTGTCGCTGTAGCAGAAAATGGCCGTCACCCCCTGGAGCAGCAGTTGTGTGGCCAGATCCCGGCCGGCGTTGAGATCGCCAACCATGCCTTCGTGTGCGCTGGCCGCGCCGGAGCAGATCCACTCCGTCGCCGGGGTGATCCCGTTTTCTTGCAGCACCTCCACGTACCCCTGCTGGCGGCGCAGGTTGGACCCCGGCCGGTTGTTCATGCCGATATAACCGACCCGGCGATGGCCCAAATCCAATAGGTGCTGTACCGCCAGCCGCGCCCCGCTGCGATTGTCGATGTTGATTGAATGCAGGTCCTGGATGCGGCTGACGGCTTCATTGTTGATCACGATCACCGGGATGCGCACGCGCTCCAACCGTTCGTGGTAGCCTTCCGACATGCGCGAGGCGGCGATGATTACGCCGTCCACCCGCCGCCGGTGAAAACCTTCGATGATGCTGACTTCATTCTCCGGGTCGTTGTTGGAAGTCGCCAGCACAAAGGTCAGGTTGGCTTCGCGCGCGGCTTCTTCCATGCCCTGGATCACATCAGCGAAGAACGGGTCGGAAATGGTGGTGATGATCACGCCGATTGAGCCCGAGCGGTTCGACTGCAGGCTCTGCGCCAGCGCGTTGGGCGTATACCCCATTTCCTCTGCCAGGCTCTGGACGCGTTCGCGTACCTCCTTGCTGATGAGCGGACTGTTATTGAGCGCCCGCGAAACCGTGGAGTACGAGACACCCGCGGCGCGGGCTATATCCTTGATCGAAACCCGGCGTTGCTCCGGCATGGCTTCCTTCCGATCTTCGCGGCTTAGAAGTAGAAGCGCTCTTTCTTGATCTGCTCTTCGTAATCCTTGCGCGCGGCCTGCACATCATCCAGTTTGGAAACTTCGGCTACGGCCACGTCCCACCATGATTCATAACCCGGCACTTTGAGGCTGTTATCGGTGTGCACCACGATCACCGTGGTGCGCGGGGCGCTTTTGGCTTCCGCCAGCGCGTCTTTGAACTCGGCCAAGGTGCGCGCCTCGAAGGCCAGCGCCCCAAACCCGCGCGCGTTCTCGGCAAAATCCAGCGGCAGAAAATCGCCGGTCAACTCGCCGCTTTGCGGGTCACGCATCCGGTATTGAGTGCCATATCCGGCCGTCCCCAGCGAGCTGCTCAGGTTGCCGATGCTGGCATAGCCGTGGTTGTTGACCAGGATCAGGTTGACCTTCAGCCCTTCCTGGATCGAGGTGACGATCTCGGTCGGCATCATCAGGTAGGTGCCGTCGCCCACCAGCGCGTACAC
>CALDSL010000074.1 GCA_937920255.1 uncultured Anaerolineaceae bacterium
GTGTTGGTGATCGCCTCGCGGCTCTTGCCCACCTGCGTGCCAATTTCTTCGTGCGACAGGCCAAACTCGTCCGAGAGCTGGCGGTAGGCCTCGGCTTTTTCCAGCGCGCCCAGGTCGGCGCGCTGCACGTTTTCGATCAGCGCCAGTTCCAGCCGCTGCATGTCCGAGGCTTCGCGGATCAGAACCGGCACGCTGTCCAGCCCGACCATCTGCGCGGCGCGCAGCCGGCGCTCGCCGGCGATGAGCACGTAATGTTCCGCCCCGTCATCGTGGGTCACGATCAGCGGTTGGAGAATGCCGTGCTGGCGGATGGAGGCGGCCAGGTCCTGCAGCTCGCTTTCATCCATCTGCGAGCGCGGCTGGTGCGGGTTTGGGATGATCTTTTCGACAGGGATCTGCAGCGCGGTGCCGTCCGAGACGGGCTGGTCGTCGCCGGGGATTAACGCGTTTAACCCCTTGCCCAAGCCACCTTTTCGTGTCATCGCGCCCTCCTGTTCAGGACTGCAGCACTGGGATATGGATTCCGTCCTGCTCCAGCACTTCGCGCGCCAGGGCGCTGTAGGCTTTGGCGGCGGAAGAATCGGGAGCATAAAGGGATACGGGGATGCCGTACGAAGGAGCTTCCGCCAGGCGAACGCTGCGCGGAATAATACTTTGGAAAACCTGGTCGCCAAAGTGATTGCGCACTTCGGCCACCACGTCGCCGGCCAGCCGGGTGCGGCCGTCGTACATGGTCAGCACCACGCCGCGCACCTGCAGCTCGGGGAACAGCGAGCCGCGCACGCGGTTGAGCGTCTGCGTCAATTGCCCCAGCCCTTCGAGGGCCAGGTATTCGCACTGCACCGGGATGATCACGCCGTGTTTGGCGGCCACCAGCCCGTTGACGGTGAGAATGCTGAGCGAGGGCGGGCAGTCGATCAGAATGTAATCGTAGCGGTCTTTCACTTCTTGCAGCACGTCGCGCAGGCGGTACTCGCGCTTGTCCACCTCAATCAGTTCGACCTCCGCGCCGGCCAGGGCGGGCGAGGAAGGCAGCAGCGAGATCTTCAAGCGCGGGTTGTGCAGAATCTGCGGGGCGAGCGGCGCCTGTCCAATCAGAACCTCGTACGTGCCGCGGCGCACGCTGCGCTTGTCAATGCCCAGGCAGGAGGTGGCATTGGCCTGCGGGTCGAGGTCGACCAGCAGCACGCGCTGGCCGTAATAGCCCAGGTACGCGCCGAGGTTGATCGCGGAGGTGGTTTTGCCCACGCCGCCTTTCTGATTGACAAGAGTGTAGATACGCGCCATGCGGTTTATTGTCCCCGGATAACTTCCACCATGCTGGCCTCCACTTCCTCGGGCGTGGGAACGCCCAGCAGGCCGCGGCGGGTGACGGATTTGGAGGCGATCTGGTTGGCAAAACGCGCCGCTTCCCATGGGTCGCGCGTGTTTGCCAGTCGATAGAAGAACGCGGCGGCGAAAATATCACCCGCGCCGATCGGGTCGACCTCCTGCGTAGCAGGAGCGCGGAAGCGGCGCAGGTCACCGTTCCAGTACACCCGGCAGCCGGCCGCGCCTTCGGTGACGACCAGGATCCGGATGGAGGAGGCCATTTCTTCGATGCGGCTCTCATCGCCCTGCACGTCTTCGACGCTGAGGACGGCGGCGTTGCCTTTTTCGAGCACGTAACGCGCTTCGGGCCACTCGCCCAGCCGCACCCGGCCGCTGGCGTCCCACTCGCGCAACCAGCCCTGCGGCGTGAGCCCCACCAGTGAATCGGGGAAGGCGCGCGCCAGGCTCGGGTCGATCTCATTCGCCAGCGGGCCCATGTGCACGATCGGCGTGTGCCGCCAGGTTTCGGGGATGTGGCTGGCGTGCAGTTCCGAGGCGCGGTGGTGCAGGTACTGGATGCGCCCCGTTGGGGTGTAGATATTCTCAAACGTAGTCGTCTCTTCCGACGGCACGATCGACAGGGCAATGCCTTCCAGTTCGGCGGGTCGGCCCAGTTTCTCGGTGTTATAGGCAGTGATAATGCCAACGCGCAGGCCAAGCGCTTTGGCGGTGAGGGCAGAGTACGACGCCGTACCGCCCAGAACAGGTCCGTTGGGCGTCAGGTCTTGCGTGATATGCCCAATTACCAGGTAATCAACAGGCTCGATGGGTGCAATATTAAACATGTTTCAAATTATACCTGAACTGGGCGGGTTTTCCGGCGCCGGGTCTGTTAAGGTTTCCCCTGGCGCGCTGGTGTCGATGGGGATGAACGGGCCTTCCACCTGCGAAGCGGGTGGTTCCACCCGCGCGCCGGGGACGGGCGTGGCGCAGTAGGGGCACAGGTTCCAGGGCAGGTCCATCAGCTTGCCGCACTCGGCGCAGGTCTTCTTGAGCCGGGTGTAGCAGTTGGGACATACCTGCCAGTCATCGCGCACGCGCCGGCCGCAGCCGGGGCAGGCCGGCAGGTCTTCGATCGACTGCAGCAGGGCCTCTTCTTCCAGCGTGTGCTGGTATTCCTCTTCCAGGGTGCTGCGCGGGCGCAGGATGGC
>CALDSL010000075.1 GCA_937920255.1 uncultured Anaerolineaceae bacterium
TCCAGGCGGCGGCCAGGGCGCTGCGCACCGGCCAGCCGGTCGAGCCGCCGGACGTAGCCCCCTCGCCCAACGCGCGCGCCGCGGTGGGCCGGGTTGCGCCGCGACCGGACGCGTGCGATAAGGTCACTGGGCAGGCGCTGTACACCGACGATTTGCGCTTTGAGAACATGCTGCACGCGCGCGTACTGCGCGCCATGCAACCCGCCGGGATCCTGCGCAGCCTGGACGTTTCGGCGGCGCGCGCCCTGCCCGGCGTGGCCGCGGTGCTGACCGCGGAAGACATCCCCGGCGAGCCGAACCACGGTCTGGTGGTATACGACTGGCCCAGCCTGGTCGCGGTCGGCGGGCGGGTGTGCACCGTGGGTGACGCGCTGGCCATTGTGGCCGCCGAGACGCGCGAGATCGCCGCGCAGGCGCTGGCCTGCATCCGCTTTGAGATCGAACCGCTGCCAGTGGTCAGCTCGGCGGTGCAGGCGCGCCAGCCGGACGCGCCCGCCATTCACCCGGGCGGTAACCTGCTCAAGCATATCAAAGTGCGCAAAGGCGATATGCCGGCCGGTTTTGCCGAGGCTGACATCGTACTGGAAGACACGTATCACACCCCCATGCACGACCATGCCTTCCTGGAACCGGAATGCAGCATCGCCAACCCGCGCCCGGATGGGCGCATGGAGATCTACACCGGCTCGCAGATCCCCTATGCCGACCGCGAACAGGTGGCCCGAGCGCTGGGATGGCCAGAAAGCCGCGTGCACATCATCGGCATGACCATCGGCGGCGGGTTTGGCGGCAAAGAGGATATTGCCGGGCAGATCCACGCCGCGCTGCTGGCCAACGTCACCGGCCGGCCGGTGAAGCTGCTCTACGACCGGCACGAAAGCCTGATCGCGCACCCCAAGCGCCACGCCACCCAGATCCGGGTCAAGATTGGCGCGAAGCGGGACGGCACGCTCACCGCGGTGGAGACTGAGCTGTACGGCGACACCGGCGCCTACGCCTCGCTGGGCGATAAGGTGATGACGCGCGCCACCACGCATTCTTCCGGCCCGTATGAAGTGGCCAACGTGCGCGCGGATTGCTACGCCATGTACACCAACAACCCGCCCGCCGGAGCATTCCGCGGATTTGGGGTAATGCAGTCAGCGTTCGCGGTGGAAAGCATGATCGACCGGCTGGCGGAAACCCTGCGCATCGACCCGGTGGAGCTGCGCCGCAAGAACGCGCTGCGCGCCGGTAGCGTCACCAACACCGGGCAGGTGCTGCCTTCCAGCGTGGGGCTGCTGGAATGCATCGCCAAAGTCGACACGGAGATGCGCCGGCTGGCGGGAAAAAATCCCTTCCTGCCTCAGGCTGTTCAGGGCGCGGCGCACAAGGCACGGGCGTGGGGTTTCGCGGTGGGTTATAAAAACACCGGGCTGGGCGGCGGAGCGCCCGATAAATCCGGCGCGGAAGTGGAACTGCGGCCGGACGGCACGCTGCAGGTGCGCACCTCGGCGGCCGAGTTGGGCCAGGGGCTGCCGACGGTGCTGCGGCTGATTACCGCCGAAGAGCTGGGGCAGCAGCCGGAGCGGGTTCACGTGCTGCTTTCAGACACCGACCTGACCCCCGACGGCGGCCCAACCACCGCCTCGCGCCAAACGTACGTGACCGGCAACGCGGTGCGGCTGGCAGCACGGGCGCTGCGCGCGCTGCTGACCAGCGAACTGGCCGAAGCCTACGATACCCCGCCCGAACACATCCACTTTGTGGAAGGGCTGGCGCAGGTGGGCCGGCACAGCGTGCCGCTGGCGCGCGCGGCACAGGAGATGATCGAGCGCAGGCGCGCTCCGCAGGCCAGCTACGAGTACTGGGCGCCCAAAACCGCGCCGCTGGGCCAGCCGGGCGACATGCACGTGGCGTTTTCGTTCGCCGCCCAGGCCGCCGAAGTGGAAGTGGACACGCGCACCGGCGAAGTGGCGGTGCTGCGCGTGATCGTCGCCAACGACGTTGGCTTCGCGGTCAACCCGCTGGGGCTAAAGGGACAGATCGAAGGCGGGGTGATCATGGGCATTGGCCATGCGCTGACCGAAGACTTCATCCTGGACGAGGGCCGGGTGGTCACCGACCGGCTGGCCAGCTACCGCACCCCGTCGATTAGCTTCACGCCCGAGATTACCTCCTTCGTGGTCGAAGACCCCACTGCCGACGGCCCGTACGGCGCCAAAGGCGTGGGCGAAATTGTTCTAATCCCCACCATCCCGGCCATTACCAACGCGGTGTATAACGCCGTGGGGGTGCGGGTGCGGCGCATTCCGATCGACCAGGAGGAAATCTGCACGGCGCTGCGAGCGCGGGCTAAGCGGTGAACTGCCGGAACTGCGGCAGGTGTTTCTGATTACAGCGGAACATCTCGTTAACCATGGCGCGGATCTCGGCAAGCGACAGCACCGAAGCAGTGAGCGGGTCGTGCGCCACGGCGCGGAAAACGGCGGTCGGGTCGCCGGCCAGTGACGCTTCGATCACCATTTCCTCAATGCCGGCGTTGAGCTGGGTGAGCAGCGCGCACTCGGGCGGCAGCGCGCCCACGTGCAACGCATGGAAACCGCTCTTATCGACCACCACCGGCACCTCCACGCACGCGCCCTGCGGCAGATTCGTCATCAGTCCGGTGTTGGGGATGTTGCCGTTGAAGCTGTACATCTCACCCCCGGCCAGGGCGTTGATGATGTAAGCGGCGTACTCGCCGCCGCGCTCCAGCCGCAGCGGGGTTTCCTCGGCAAACCAGGCGCGGGCTTTGTCTTTCCAGGTGGCCTCGTTCTTCTGATACTCTTTGAGGATATAGGCGTGCTCGCCCGGGTTCCAGCCCGTGCTGGTGATGCAGTACTTCTCGATCAGATCGGGGCGCTTGCGGAACCACCAGTTGTATTCCGAATTGTGCCCGCTCGATTCGGTCACGTAGTAGCCCAGGTGCAGGAACATCTCGTTGCGCACGATCTCCTGCTGGTAAATCTCCGGCCGTTCGGTCACGGCTTTATGGATCAGCGGGTAGGCGTCCTGCCCGTTCCAGCGGAAATCCAGATACCAGGCCTGGTGGTTGATCCCGGCGCAGGTGTAGGTGATCTCATCCGCGGGCGCGCCGATCCACTTGGCCAGCATGGCGGCCGTGCCCTGCACCGAGTGGCACAACCCGGTGACGGTGATGGAAGAGGTGCGCTGCAGCGCCCCGCACAGCATCGACATGGGGTTAGTGTAGTTGAGCAGCACCGCGCCGGGGCAGTAACGCTCCATATCACGCACGATCTCCTGCATGGGGTTGATGGTGCGCAAAAAGCGAAAAACCCCCGCGATGGAACGCGTGTCGCCCACATTCATATCCACGCCGTACTTTTTGGGGATCTCAATATCGTGCCGCCAGATATCGGTGCCGCCGGCCAGGATGGTGGTCAGCACCACGTCAGCGCCGCGCAGCGCCTCGGCGCGGTCGAGCGTGGCGCACACGGTGGCCGGGTAGCCGCCCATGCGGATAATCTTCTGCACCGCGCGGTACGAAAACTCCAGCCGTTCCGGGTCAATATCCATCAGCGCGATGTCCGCGCCTTCCAATAATGGGAATGTCAGCAGGTCGCGCACCAACTCGCGGGTAAAACCCAAACTGCCAGCGCCAATAAACGTGATCTTCATGTTTCCTCGATGGTTTTCTTCATTGTTCGTGCTCATCGCTGTCGTGATAGGGAGCGGTCGTTTTTCAGACCGCACCATTTCATGGTTGAGCGAGCGGTGCGGCCTGAAAAACGACCGCACCCTGCGGCTTCTTGATTGATGTATTCTTGTCAGTTCTCAGCGTATACCGGCTGCTGCCAGAAACGATTAACTCTGCTGGAGATATTCCCATTATATTATGAAAGTGCCGGCCCGGTTTCCGGCATCTTCCATCTAACAAAAGTGGAAAGCAGCCGCAGGCCGGGCTGTGCGGCTCAACCGCAGCGAAGGCGCGGATTGTGTTAAAATACCCGGGATGCAGATACCACGCTGACGGTGGTATAACTGATACAAGATCGTCATTCACAAACCCTTCCAAGAGAAAACGATGAGCCTTCCCGCCCAAAACGAAGAATGGACCATGGTGATCGAACCCAAGCGCAGCCTGCTGGACTTGCGGCTGGGCGAGCTGTGGCGCTACCGCGACCTGGTGATGCTGTTCGTTCGCCGCGATTTTGTGTCGGTCTACAAGCAGACCATCCTCGGCCCGCTGTGGTATCTGATCCAGCCGCTGCTGACCACGATCACCTTCACCGTCATTTTCGGTAATATCGCCCAACTGCCCACCGACGGTCTGCCGCAGTTCCTGTTTTATATGTCCGGCACGGTGATCTGGACCTACTTCGCCGAATGCCTGACCAAAACCAGCAACACCTTCGTCAACAACGCCAACCTGTTCGGCAAGGTGTATTTCCCGCGCATGGCTGTGCCGGTTTCGATCCTGATTTCCAACCTGATCACCTTCGCGATCCAGTTCGTGTTTTTCCTGGCGTTCATGCTGTTCTTCGCGCTGGGCGGGGCGAACATCCGGCCCAACCTGTGGATCCTGCTCTCGCCGGTGTTGCTGCTGATGATGGCGGGGCTGGGGCTGGGGTTTGGCATCATCATTTCTTCGCTGACCACCAAGTACCGCGACCTGCGCTTTCTGGTGCAGTTCGGCGTGCAATTGCTGATGTACGCCACGCCGGTGATCTATCCCTCGTCGGCCATCCCCGAGCGCTTCCAGACATTGATCAAGCTCAACCCGATGACGCCGATTGTCGAGACCTTCCGCTTCGCCTTTCTCGGCGCCGGCTCCGTCCACCAATTGGATCTGCTGTACAGCTTTGTGTTTATGGTCGTCATCGTGGTGATTGGCGCGGTGATGTTCAACCGCGTCGAGGCGACGTTTATGGATACAGTCTGATTATTGAATCGCGAAGGCGCAGAGTCGTTCATGCAATGCGATTCACCGCGAAGACGCGAAGAGCGCGAAGGGAACGCGAAGATTTATATATAAGCAAACGGATGATGGGATGGAACAAGAGAAAATAGCACAACACATCATAGATGCTGCCATAAAAGTCCATAGAGCTCTTGGTCCAGGATTGTTAGAGTCGGCTTATCAGGTTTGCTTTGCCTATGAGTTAACGAAACGCGGCCTAAAAGTTCAAACAGAAGTTCCGCAGATGATCGCGTATGAACAGATAAACCTGGACACCGGTTATCGAATTGATATGCTTGTTGAAGACCAGATTATTATTGAAAACAAAGCCGTTGACTCACTGTCGCCCATTCATTTTGCGCAGTTGGTAACGTACCTCAAACATAGAGATTGTTCTCTGGGCTTTTTAATCAATTGGAACGTCACTTTAATCAAACATGGGATCCGTCGCGTCGTCAACAATCACCCGACAATACCAATGCAGTATCCCAAGAAGGGTTGATTAAGCAATGAATAGGCTGAGTGGTTTGCGCTTTTTACCGATCATCAAGCTTCTCTTCGCGTTTTCTTCGCGCACTTCGCGCCTTCGCGGTGAATCCCAAACCTCACGACACCTATCCTGAAAATGCCAGTTATTTCCGTCGAGAACCTCTCCAAATCCTACCGCCTGGGCCAGATTGGCACGGGGACATTGGCGCGCGATTTGAGCGTGTGGTGGGCGCGGGCGCGCGGCAAGCCCAACCCGCTGCTCAAGATCGGACAGGAAGACCGCGGCAACCGCGACGGGGAAACGATTTGGGCGCTGAAGGATGTATCTTTCAGCGTGGAGCAGGGCGAGGTACTGGGTGTGATCGGACGAAACGGGGCGGGCAAGAGCACGCTGCTCAAAGTCCTCTCGCGCGTTACCGCGCCCACCAGTGGGCGGGTGAAGGTCAAGGGGCGCATTGCCAGCCTGCTGGAGGTGGGCACCGGCTTTCACCCCGAGCTGACCGGGCGCGAGAATGTCTACCTCAACGGCGCAATCCTGGGCATGACGCGCGAAGAAGTGACGCGCAAGTTTGATGAGATTGTCGATTTCTCGGGCGTAGAGCAGTTTATCGACACGCCGGTCAAGCGCTACTCGAGCGGTATGTACGTGCGCCTGGCGTTTGCCGTTGCCGCGCACCTGGAACCGGAGATTTTGCTGGTGGACGAAGTGCTGGCGGTGGGCGACGCCGAATTCCAGAAGAAATGCCTGGGAAAAATGGACGAGGTGGCGCACGAAGGCCGCACGGTGCTGTTCGTCAGCCATAACATGGCGGCGGTGGCGCAGTTGTGCAAAAATGGCGCGCTGCTCCAGGATGGAACCTTGAAAGCCCTCGGCCCGGTGGACCCGGTCATCAAGCAGTATCTTTCCAACGACGAGAACAGCCGCAGCAATGACGCCGTGCGCAAGCTTTCCAACCAGCGCTTCGCCGTCACCGACGCATATATCTTGAACAAAGACGGTGAGCGGGTCACCTCCCCGGTGGCGGGCGAAGAGATGGAGATCGTCATCGCGTACCGCAGCCAGGAAACGCTGTCGAACGCGGTGGCGATGATCACCATTTACAACCACCAGAATATCGCCGTGGCGCACCTGAACTCAAAATCCGGTGGACGCGGCGGAAAAATCCAGGCCGGCGAGGGGAAACTGGTGTGCCGCATCCCCCATCTACCGCTTCCCAATTCCACCTACCGCGTCGCCGCGGCATTGGACTGCGAGTACGGGCAAATCTATCACTCGCCGGTGGTGCTGAACTTCCAGGTGGAGGTGAGCAAGTTCTATTCCACCGCGTATCTGCCGCCATCGCAGTACTCGGCGGTATTGATGGAACATGAATGGATCTTTTCCTAACCTCACGGGCAGACTCACATGAATCAACACCTGGTTGACTGCGTACTATGTGGAGGTTTTGCCGCTGGCAACACCGGCGATGAATTGACGCTGGCGGTCGCCCTGCGCGATATGCAGCGCAAATTTTCAAATCCGGCTATCCTCAGCCGCAGTCCAGAATATTCATCTTGGCTCTACCCACAAGCAACAGTGCTTGCCCAAACCGAACTGCCAGTTGCGATGCGCTGGAAAAAATTTCGCAAGATTATCGGCGCAGCCGGGTTGGGACAACAAATTCATCAACGCACCTATGACCGGTGGGTAGATCGGCATCTTAAGCTTAACCCAGAGTGGGTTCAAGCGGTGGAAAACAGTAGGTTGCTGTATCTTGTCGGAGGCGGATATTTTACGGATATCTTCTCACTGCCGCGCTTGCTGCTTCCGGTCTCGATCGCCAAAACGATGGGCGTCGCAGTAGCCACGGCACCGCTGGGGATCGGGCCATTTCTCGATCCAAAACAGGCGGATCTGGTCGCGTCGGTGCTGCGCGGCGTTGATCTATGCGTGCGAGATGACGCATCGCTGCGTTTTTGCGTGGAAAATCACCTGACGGCCAGACGCGCCGAGGATGACGGCTTCCGCGTGCGCGAGATACTTTCGCCGCTCTCGTCAGAAAGCCTGCCGCAGGATCGCGGGAAGAAAGTAGGCATCTGCCTGTTCTTCCAGCAGGGCGGCAGTCTTTCGCAACCAGCATTTGACCAGTGGTGGCTCACTTTCCTGCGCCGCCTGAAAGGCCTGATTGGCGAGAACGCCATCGAAGGGTTTTGTTTCCACACCACACCGGCATCCGATTTTCACCAGGCTATCCGGATGTTCCGCATGGCAGGCATTTCACCCGTACAGGTCCGGCAGCCAGAGATGGACTTCAGACGCGCAGTTGCCCACCTGAACAGCTATGGCGCCGTGGTCACCACCCGCTTCCACGCGGCGGTTGTGGCTGCGGTTTTCAAAATTCCCTGCACCGCTGTAGCTTCCGGCGAATACTATTCCAACAAGATGAAACTCGCGTTGGGTTCCCGTCCGTTCCTATCGGCGATCAGTATGGAAAACCAGCCGCCAGAATCACTGGCCGATCAGGTTGCCGTCATGCGAACGATGGATCAGCCGGTAGCGTAAAATAATGAGGACGCCAGGCCAGCAGCGGCGGAATCCCGAGAGCATAAAGTTATTCCAAATGCAAAAAACTTCCAACGCCACATCTTTTCCAAATCACGGTGTCAGCATCGTCCTATGCTGCTACAACAGCGCGCAGCGCCTGAAACCGACATTGGAACACCTGTGCCGCCAGGAAGTTCCAGACGGCTTGAAATGGGAAGTTGTGGTTGTGGACAACGCTTCCACCGATTCAACCGCCGAAACGGCCAGATCTCTATGGCCGAAGCAGGATGCCCCCGCTGCCTTGCGGGTAGTACGAGAGGATCAACCCGGTTTAAGTCATGCCCGTCGACGAGGTTTTACGGAAGCGCAGTACGAGTTTGTCAGTTTCATCGATGACGATAACTGGGTAAGTACTGATTGGGTTGCGGTCATTTTTGAATTAATGTCTCAACACCCTCATGTAGGTGCTTGCGGCGGAAAATCTTCACCCACTTTTGAGATCAGCCCACCGCACTGGTTCGCGGAGCGCCACCGCAGCATGGCAATTGGCGAACAAGGCAGCGCTGAAGGGGATATCACTACCACACGCGGCAAACTGTGGGGCGCAGGGTTGACGATCCGCAAAGAAGCCTGGCAGCAGATAGAACAGGCCGGGTGGAAGCTGCTTCTTGAAGATCGCAAGGGAAAACTGCTGACGAGCGGCGGCGACAACGAATTATGCTACTGGCTTCAGTTCCTGGGTTGGAAATTGTATTATTCACCCCGCCTGAATTTACAGCATTTTATGCCGCGCGAACGCTTAACATGGCGTTACCATACCAAAATGGAGCGAGCGAAAGCAGTCACCTATATTATTGATAAGGCCTATTCTCAAATTTTAAGCGGGGATCACAGGTCCCGGCAAGGCGCCGTTCAAAAATGGCTCGGCGCCTTGGCCTTCGCTCTGCGAAAATCCCTCCGCTACTTGTTTAAGAGCGCCGGCGCGGGTTGGAGAGCTGGGAATATTGCCTGGCTCATTTTTTTGGGACTTATTAGCCAGGTGTTCGCCATGCTAAAAATGGGACCGTATGGGCATGAACGCATCTACAGCCACATCCGGGCAATCCAATCCCAGGCCAAGGCTTTGGTAACTACGAAACAATGAGCAGCGATATTCCCGCTTCTACGCTTTTGTTCTCGGTGGTGATCCCGACCTTCAACCGCGCCGGGCTGCTGGCAGGAGCGGTGGAAAGCCTGCTGCAGCAGGCCTTCGACCCGCTCGCGTTTGAGATTATCGTGGTGGATAACGGTTCGAGCAATGAAACGCGCGAAATGGTAGAAAAACTGCGAGCTGGGTCTACGAAGCACACCCTCCATTACCTGTTCGTACCTGAGCCTGGAGGAGGCATCGCTCGCCGCGCCGGCGCAGCTTCCGCGCGCGGCGAATGGGTTGCATACATGGATGATGATGCCCGCGCTTCGCCGGGTTGGCTGCAAATCGCGGCAGAGGTCCTGCGCGAACGCCGCGACTTGAGCGGGATGGGCGGCCCAATCCACCCCTTTTACCTGGCCGACAGACCCGCATGGTTTCAGGATGAGTATGAGATTCGCACCTGGGGCGACGCGCCGCGGTATTTAACCAGAGATGAAGCCTTTGCGGGCGCGAACATGCTGTTCCCACGTGAACTGCTCAAAAAACTGGGGGAAGCCATGCCCGGATTTGGCATGGTTGGCAATATGATGCATTTCGGCGAAGATACGATCCTGTTTGAGCAAGCCTGGAAACTGCTTGGGCAGGCAAAGTTTTATTACCACCCCGGCCTGCTCATGTATCACGCAGTGCCGGCGCGCAACATGGACACCGGCTATATCCTGCGCCGCCAGTTTTCGATTGGGGCAAGCAATTTCCGCCGCACCGGGCCGCGCGCGTTCTTCCGGCGCGTATTGTTTATTCTGCGTCACGCCGGCTCGCTGCTGCGCTTGGCTACGCGCATGGTTTTGAGACGGGGAAAATTCGCGCGACGCGAAAACTGGCTGGTCGAATACGGCGGGCCGGTGGCGAAGAAAATCGGCCTGCTGTCGGCCGCGCTGGGGCTGAATATTCGCTTCCGCCAGCGCCAGGAGGACGCCCCATGAGCCAGCCCGAGGTCTCCGCGATCATCCCCACTTACAACCGGCGCGAGTGGGTGCAGCTTGCCATCGATTCGGTTCTGGCGCAGCGCGGCGTAGCGGTGGAGTGTATCGTGGTGGACGACGGGTCGAGTGACGGCACCGGTGACGCCCTGCGGGCGCGCTACGGCGACCGTATCCGCTACATCTACCAGGAAAATCAGGGCGAATCGGCGGCGCGCAACCGCGGCGCAGCCGAAGCCCGCGGCGAATTCCTGGCCTTCCTCGATTCCGATGACCTGTGGCTGCCGGGCAAGCTGGCGCGGCAGGTGGATTTTCTGCGGCGCGACCCCGACTGCGGCGCGGTCTATTGCCAGGCGTACGCCATCGATGAGCGCGGGCGGGAAATTTTGCGCCTGCCTTACGGAACGCACGTGCGCGGCAGCCGGATCAGCCTGCACCAGATTCTGACCAGCGGGCTGCCGCTCAGCGGCTCGACCCCGATGATCCGCGCCACGGCGTTCCAGCACATCGGCGGGTATGATGTTCACATCCGCCACGGCGAGGATGTGGACATCGCCGCGCGGCTGCTGCTGGATGACTATGCCGTGGGCATGATCCCGCGCCAGCTGGCAAAGATCCGCTCGCACCGCGGTTCACAGTCGCTGGCCCTACAGGAAGACAAGTTCCTGGCATCCCACCGCGATCACAACCGAATGTACGACAGCATTGAAAAACGCGCCTCTACCCCGGCGCTGTCCGGCGCGCGTCAGAAGGAAGACATGCGCCTGCTGGTGTACGCCATCCAGGCTGGCAACCTGGCGCTGGCCGGGCAATACCTGCGCCTGCCACACCTGCCCCAACCCATCCCCGCCAGTCTGTACGACGCGCAGATCGAATACTTTACCCCGCTGCTGTATCGCGAAACGCCCGACCCGCGTCGCATCGTGGAGAGCATCCGCGCGGTGTTTGCCTTCCGGGATGCGCACGCGCCGGGATCGCGCAGCAGCCGGCAGGATGCGCTGGTCATTCTGCGCGCCGCCGAATGGTGCGCGCGCCAGTCCGCGGCGCACGCCGGGTTCGCCTGGCGGCAGGTGCTGGCCGAACTGCGCCGGCAGCCGGGGCTGCTGTTCGCACCCGCCTTTTGGAAGCTGATCGCGCGGCTGGTGTTTGGCCGGCTGTACACCCGCCTGTACCTATTCAAGAGCCACCTGTCCGATGACTGAACCATCCTCCCCACCCCCTCTGGTGAGCGTGCTCATCCCCACCCTCAACCGTATCACGCTGGTGCGGCGCGCGGTGGAGAGCGTGCTGGAGCAGACCTTTCAGGATTTTGAGATCGTCATCATCGACGACGGCTCCACCGATCCGATCGCCAGCCTGGAAGCAGAGTACCCCAAAGTGCGCGTGGTGCGCCACCCGCGCAACCTGGGCATCTCGCCGGCGCGCAACACCGGCGTGCAGGCCGCGCGCGGCAAGTACATCGCCTTTCTGGATTCGGACGACGCCTGGTACCCGCGCAAGCTCGAGCGGCAGGTGGCGCTGATGGAGAGCCGCCCCGAGATCGGCGCGTGCACCTGCGGCTACCGCTACGAAACCGACGAGGGCAACAGCGAGGAAATCCCCGCGCCACACGCCGGTCGCTACCGCACCCTGGCGCAGGGTACCAGTCTGGCCCCCGGCACCACGCTCGTGGCGCGCACCGCGGCCATGCGCGAATACCCCTACGACCCGGCCTTCCCGCGCCTGGTGGACCTGGACTGGGCGCTGCGCTTCGTCAGGCATTACCCGCTGGAAGTGCTGCAGGAAGTGCTGTGCGTGGTGTACCGCGGCGGGCGGCCATCGGCAGCCTCGGTTGAGGCGGGCAACATCCAGTTGATCGAGAAGCATGGCGCGGATTTCCTACGGTTGGGGTGGTTCTACGGCCGGCAGTGCATCGGCAAGCGCTGGCTGGAAGTGGCCACCCACTATTACCGCGAAGGCAACCGCGCCAAAGGCGCGGCCTACCTTCGCAAAGCCGTGCTGCAAAATCCGGTGCAGCGCCCGAGCATGTACCTGCGCATTTTGGACTATATTTTAGGTACAGGCGTTCTTGTTTCGATCAAGAAACTGCGCGGGAAGTTGCGGGGCAACGGAGGCGGTGATGGCTAAGATCGTGCATGTGATCACATCCCTGGGGGCGGGCGGCGCGGAACGCGCCCTGTATAACTTGCTGGCACACACGCCGGACGCTTCGCGCCAGGCGCAGGTGATCTGCCTGACCGGCGACGGCCCCACCGCGCAGAGCATCCGCGCGCTGGGCGTGCCAGTGACGCTGATGGACATGCAGCCAGGCAAGGCCAGCCTGGGGGCGGCCTGGAAACTGCGCGGGCTGCTGAGCTCGGCGCGCCCCGACCTGGTGCAAACCTGGATGTACCACGCCGACCTGCTCGGTGGGCTGGCGGCGCGCATGGCGGGGGTGCGCGCGGTGATCTGGGGCGTGCACCATGCCGACCTGTCGCCGCAGTGGACCAAGCCCGGCACGATCAAGGTGGCGCGCTGGTGCGGGCGGCTTTCGCGCAGCATTCCGGCGCGGATCGTCCTGGCGGCTGAATCGGCGCGAGCGGTGCATGCCGGCATTGGCTATGCCGAAGATAAGATGGTCATCATCCCCAACGGGGTGGATGTTACGCGTTTCCGGCCTGATCCACAATCGCGCGCCACGCTGCGCGCCGAGCTTGGCATCGCCGGGGACGCGCCGGTGGTGATCCTGCCCGCGCGCTTCCACCCGATTAAAGACCAGCGCACCTTTCTCCAGGCGGCCGGGACGGTAGCCGGCAGCATGCCGGACGCGCAATTCCTGCTGTGCGGCAGTGGCATCACACCCGAGAACGAGGAGTTGATGGGCTGGATTTCCGCGCTGGGGCTGGGGATGTACGTGCGCCTGTTAGGCCAGTGGGATGACATGCCGCGCCTGCTTTCGGCCTGTGACGTAGGCTGCCTGTCTTCGGCCAGCGAGGCCTTCCCGCTCTCGCTGGTGGAGATGATGGCGTGCGGTCTGCCGTGCGCCGCCACGGATGCCGGCGATTCAGCGCGCATTATCGCCGATACGGGTCAGGTGGTGCCCCCAGCCAACCCAACTGCGCTGGCCGGGTCGCTGACCGCCCTGCTCCAGCTTGCGCCGGAAGCGCGGCAAGCATTGGGCGAGCGCGCGCGCCAGCGCGCGGAACAACATTATTCCATCGAACGCATGGCGCAGGCCTACGCCGACCTGTACGCCGCTGTGCTGGAAGAACGTGCATGAAGATTTTACTGGTCGCCAACACCGACTGGTATCTGTTCAATTTTCGCCTGCTGCTGGCCCAGGCGCTGCGCGACCGGGGCCACGAAGTGGTGCTGGTATCGCCGCCCGGTGGATATGCCAGCCGTCTGCAAGAGGCGGGGTTCCGCTGGCTGCCGGCGTCCATCTCGCGCCGCGGCACCAACCCGCTACGTGAGTTCAACACGCTGCTGCGGCTGGCGCGGATTTACCGCCGCGAGCGGCCGGCGCTGGTCAGCCATTTCACCATCAAGCCGGTGCTGTACGGATCATTGGCCGCGCGGCTGGCGCGCGTGCCGCGCGTGATCAACGCGGTCACCGGGCTTGGCTATGTATTCACCGCGCACGGCCGCGAGGCGGCAACCCTTCGGAGCATAGTCAAACCGCTGTACCGCTTCGCGCTGCGCGATACGCAGATCATCTTCCAGAATGAGGTCGACCGGCAGGAAATCCTGCGCGGCGGGCTCGCGCAGGCGGAGCAAACCCATCTCATCCCCAGCTCGGGGATCGATCTGCGGCGTTTTATTCCCTCTCCGCTGCCGCCCGGCCCGCCGGTGGTACTGTTCAACGGGCGGATGTTGTGGTCCAAAGGCGTGGGCGAATTTGTGGCGGCGGCGCGCGTCCTGCGCAAGCAGGGCGTGCCGGCGCGATTCTGGCTGGTGGGCGACAGCGACGAAGGCAACCCGGAGAGCATTCCTGCTGCGCAACTGCGCGCATGGCAGACCGAGGGCGTGGTGGAATGGCTCGGCTGGCGCGATGATGTGCCTAATATCATGGCCCAGACCACGCTGGTGTGCTTCCCAAGCTACGCTGAAGGCTTCCCGCGCGCCCTGCTGGAAGCCGCCGCCAGCGGCCGCGCGGCCGTCACCACCGCCGCGCCGGGCTGCGCCGACGCCGTGATCGACGGTGAGACCGGGCTGATCGTGCCGGTACGCGACCCTGATGCGCTGGCGCGCGCGCTGGCCAGCCTGCTGGCGGATCCACAGCGCTGCGCGCGGATGGGCGAGGCGGGACGCAAATTTGTCGAAAGCCGGTTCTCTGCTGACCTCATCATAAACCGCACAATGGCGGTATACTTCTCAGAAGATTAATCACCCACAGGGTAACCGGAAGGCGCTGCATGAATCTTTACCTGGCAATCGTATGCGGAATGCTCACGACGGTCTTTACCGGCTGGCTGGGGATTCGCATTGCCAGGCGCGCCAACCTGATCGATATGCCCGGGGCCGC
>CALDSL010000076.1 GCA_937920255.1 uncultured Anaerolineaceae bacterium
CGATGATCCCGGCCATCAACCGCTTCTTCGAGGCCGTCATGGTCATGGCCGAAGACCCCGCCCTGCGCGCCAACCGCCTGGGGCTGCTGCAGGAAATTGCCGCGCTGGCCGAAGGCGTAGCGGATCTGTCGGTGCTGGAAGGGTTCTAAAGTTCGGCCACGCAATGCGTGCAACACGGTAGAGACGCAAAATCTTGCGTCTCTACTTTGATTCATGCCAGGCTGGCGCGTTCTAACAGCCGGCTGTTCCGCATTTCAAAATGCGGGCGGAGTGTCACCCCGCATGGGTGACACCTGACCCTTGGGAGCACTGGCCTCGCGCGGTATGATCATATTCAGAGGTTTGAATATGATAGGCCATCCGCACCTCACTACCCAAGCGTTTGAAAACCAGGCCCAACTGCTCCGGCTGCTGGCGCATCCCGCCCGGCTGGCGATCCTCAACATCCTGCGCGACGGCGAGCACTGCGTCTGCCACTTGGAGGCGCATCTGGGGCTGCGCCAGGCGTACATCTCGCAGCAATTGATGCTCCTGCGCGAAGCTGGCCTGATCCAGGACCGGCGTGACGGCTGGAACGTTTTCTACCGCGTGTCTGACCCGCGCGTGTTTGCCGTGCTGGACGCCGCCACACGAATGCTTCCAGCCGCGGGGGGCGCTCCAGGCGTACCGGCGGTGGACTGCCCGTGTCCGCACTGCAGGCCGGGCGGCAAGGCCCCGCAATCAAGCTCTTAAACCATTTTCAAGGAGAGATTATGTTGAACATCAAAATTTTGGGCGGCGGCTGCGCCAACTGCAAGCGTCTCGAAGCCCTGACCCGCGAGGTCACCGGCAGCCTGGGAATCCAGGCTGATTTTATCAAGGTCACCGACCATAACGACATCATGCAATACCCCATCCTTTCGACCCCCGGGCTGGTGATTAACGAGCAGGTGGTTTCCTCCGGGCGCATCCCCAGCAAGAGCGAGATCGAGGGCTGGCTCAAGGCCGCCGTGTAGGGGGCGCGGCGGGGGTATGCAAAACATCCTCTCGTATCTGAGCACCCTCATCTGGTCCGGCTGGACCGGGCTGCTGGACTACCTGGCCGCGCATGTGCTCCTGTGCCTGGTGCCGGCGTTTGTCATCGCCGGCTTTCTCAGCTCGATGATCCCCAAGGAAGCCATCACGCGCTTCCTCGGGCCGCGCGCCAGCAAGTGGATCAGCTATCCGGCTTCGGCGCTGGGCGGTTTTGTGCTGGCGGTGTGCTCGTGCACCATCCTGCCGCTGTTCGCGGGCATCTGGAAGCGCGGCGCCGGGTTGGGGCCAGCCGTGACTTTCCTGTTCGTTGGCCCGGCCATCAATATCCTCGCCATCACCTACACCGGCGCCACCATCGGCTTCGATATTGCCGCGGCGCGGTTGGTGCTTTCTATCGTCTTTGGCATTCTCATCGGGATGATCATGGCCTGGGTCTTCCGCCGCGAAGAAAACGAGCGTGCCGCGCAAATGGCGCAAAATGGCGTGTTCGACCAGACCGCCGCGGTCAGGCCCGCGGTGTGGGCGTTGTTCCTGCTACTGGTGAGCGTGCTGGTTGTGGGCACGCTGCAGGTGCCGCTGCTGACCAATGTCTATGCCAGCCTGCGCCTGCCGTTTGACCTGCCCGCCGGGCTGGCAAGCGCGCTGCAATCGGTCAACCTCTCGCTGCAGGGGCTGGTGCTGATCGTCATGCTGGCGTTGATCGGCCTGTTGGCCTGGAAAGGCTTTGAGAATATTTTCGACCGCTTCAGCGGCTGGACCTATGCCGCCTTTGCCGCCATCGCGCTGACCATCCTGATCGCCGCACCCCAAGAGAAGACCGGCAGTATTATCATCGGCATCAATGGGCGCTTTATCGGCGAAGTGCTGCTGCTGGCGGCGGTGGGTTGGGTGGCTGCGCGCAACTTTTCCAAAGATGAGCTTTCCGGCTGGGTGTGGGAAACCTGGAAGTTCGTTAAGCAGATCTTCCCGCTCCTCATCATCGGCGTGTTTGCCGCGGGCGTGGTAAAGGTCATCATCCCCGAAAGCTGGGTGCGCACCCTGGCCGGGCAGAACACCATCTGGGCCAACCTGGTGGGCGTGATCTTTGGCGTATTCATGTACTTTCCCACGCTGGTGGAAGTGCCGGTGGCCAAAATGTTCCTCGACCTGGGCATGGCGCGCGGCCCGCTGCTGGCTTACCTGCTGGCCGACCCGGAACTGTCGCTGCAGTCGATCCTGGTGCTCAACGGTGTGATGGGCAAAAAGAAGACCGCCGTATACGTGGCTCTGGTGGCGCTGATGGCCACCGCCGCCGGCTATGTGTTTGGCCTGGCGTTGGCCGCGTTTTAAACGGGTTTTACCGCCAGGCGGTGCGGCTGCCGGTCATGGGCACTGGATATACCCCTGCGCCCACAGGCAGCCGCCGCAAGACGGAAACGCATTGCCAAAGCAGTCTTCCGTGTTCCCTTCGGCCATCTCGCAACTGTTACAGAAGACGCACGGCGAGAAGTCGAACTCCTGCAGCCGTTCGCGAAAACTGGCATACTCTGGCTGGTTCCATAATGCCAACAGCGGGCGCTCGCGCACATTCCCCACCGCGTAGGCACGCGATGTGCGCTGATTTTCTCCCAGATAGCTTGTGTGCGTATGCATCAGCGGAATACACGGGCTGGCGGCTCCATCCCAGCGGATCGAAATGCTGCCTTTTTCGACAAAAGGACAGCTGCTGAAACCCCGGCTAAAAAACGGCTGGGGCGCTTGTTCGACGGTGCAACCGCGCAGAACACTGCTGAGGTGCCGGAAGGTCATTTCATCAAGATCGATGCGCGGCAGGACCGCCTGGGGAAACCAGGGCGTCTGCTGCAACCCGCTCTCATCCATGCTGCGCGCGAACAGGATCTGCTCGCGAAGTTCTGGCGTGTGCGGCAATACGTTGCTGATCGAGAACCGGTCGGCCCCCAACTGGTGCCCCAGCCGGATGACTTTTGGCAGATCGGCAATATTTCGCTTCATGGCCACAAACGCGATACCCAGCTTTAGCGAGGACGATTTACTGGCCTTGCGCATTTCCTGCAGCCTGACCATATTCTCAATCACCTGCGGCAGGGCATCGCCAAGGCGCACATCTTCATAGCTCTCCGGCGTCGCGCCGTCGATCGAAACCCATAGCCGGTGGAGCCCGGAAGCTACCATCCAGGCGGCTGTGCTGCCGTCCAGCAGGGTCGCATTGGTAATCAGCTCCACGCGGGCCCCGGTTTCGTGCGCGGTGATGACCATCTCGCGGATACCAGGGTGGGCAAGCGGCTCGCCGATACCGCCAAAAAATACCACCGGCCGCGGATCAATCTCACGTATCCCCTGGAGGATGCGCTGAAATGTATCGCGTTCCATGAAACCCAGTGGCTCATCCCAGGCATTACGCATGCAGGTGCGGCAGTCAAAGTTGCACACATTGGTAGGCTCAATATAAACGCGCGCCAGGCTGGAAATCGGGCGCGCGATGTGCAGCCCGTGATCCGAAAGCGACAGCCGCGCAGTGCCGCCCGGCATCAGCCCATATTTGCGCAGGATTTCCGAGGGCAAGATCAGATGTCCCTGCTCGTCTATCTGGATGGGTAGTGATCGGTTGGTTTTCATAGTGATATATTCACGCGAATGAATATATTGTAGCGAATGTTCATGGAAAAGCATAGTAACAGGAATCACAAACTGCTGGTTGACAGGTATCCTTTGCGTGGTTATAATATATATAGGTTTCCGACATATAGGCAACCGGTTCACAAAGGAAGCCACAGGGTGGAATGCGACGATGAACGCCCGCGCAGCGACAGCACAAAAAATTGCCCGGCTGGCGTGCTGGTTCCCCGGCAGCCAGCGGATCCAATTCGGCGACGAGCTGGAGGCCGTGCTCGCCGAGCGCCTATCGGATTCCGCCGCGCGCGGCTGGCTGCCCCTGCTGGGCGCGTCGCTGTACGAACTGCTGCAGCTCCCCGGCCTGCACCTGCGCGAGCGGTTCCACCGGAGAACGGGGGTGGCGATGCAAACTAATGGAATCAATGGATTGAACCAGACGCGCCAACCCGCGTCGTGGGGCTGGACGCTGATCGGCGCGCTGCCGTTCCTGTTTGTGCTGATCGCGGTGCTGTATGGCAATCTGGTAGAAGGCATCTGGAACCAGTTTGGCGCATCCCTGGCCAGCGACCATGACGTCTTTGTGCGTTGGATGTACAATGCCGGTTACAGCGTCGCGCTGGCGCTGTACATCCCGGTTTTGATCGCCGGCTGGGTGCGCGGTTTCCCGGTGTGGTTTTACCCGTTTGCGGTGCAGTTTGTGATCCTTATCGCCATTAGCAGCGAATATGATCCTTATGGCACCAACATTTCCCGGCTCTACCGCCTGCTGGGCCAGTTGATCCCAGCCGACCGCGCCGCGCCCGGGATGGTGATTTTGGGCAACCTGCTGTGGCTGCTGCAGTTCCTGGTGCCGCTTGGCATTGTCATTGGTGCGGCTTTGTTCTTCACCCGCGAGGATCGACGCCAGCCCCTGCGTGTTGGCCTGACCGCCATCACCCAGGATCTGACACGCCTGTCGTTTGGCATCTTCGCCCTGGCGCCGCTGTTCATCCCCGTCATTTGGGATGGACTGCCCGGGCCGGGCGTGTTCAAGTTGCTGCCGCACGTGCTGCTGGGCGCCGCTGCGCTGGTCTATCTGCGCGCCCGCCGCCTGAGCGTGGGCGTAACCGCCATTGTGGCCGGTTTTGCCCTGTCATACAGCGCGACCATCGTGTTGGATAGGATTGATTGGCGCGGCGCGGCGCCAGTCTGGAAGACCAGCACCGCCCCGTTGGAAATTCTCTCTTGCGTACTGCCGTTTTTCCTGTTCGTCCTTGGCCCGTGGTTGATCCACCGCTACAACCACCGCCATTCCATGGATGTTTCCAATAGAGGATGATGACCGATGCCCGAGAATGACCCCTCCCTGTACTTGCCCCTGCGCGAACCTACATTTTTTATCCTGCTCAGCCTGTTCCACAACGAAAAACACGGCTACGCCATTATGAAAGACGTCGAGCAGATCAGCCAGGGCAGCCTGCGCCTGAGCACCGGCACGCTGTACGAAGCCCTGGCGCGGCTGCTGGAGCAGGGCCTGATCGAGCGGGTGGATGCGCTCCAGGAAACCGGACCCGGCAAACCGCGCAAGCTCTACCGGCTCACCCACTTGGGCCGGCGCGTGATCGAAGCCGAGTCGCAGCGCCTGACGCTGCTGGCCTTTGCGGCCCGCCAGCACATGGGCGAGCAGTGGACACCAGATCAGCCAGCTTCATTCTGATTAATCGCGCATTCGGAGAAAACATTGCGATGGATTTCCGCTTCTGGCTGGCACAGATTTTCAACCAAATGGCGCGCTGGTTCCCCAGGAACCTGCGCCAGGAATTTGGCGACGAGCTGGAAGAGGTGCTGTCCGAACGGATGGCCGACGCGGCGGCGCGCGGCTGGCTGCCGCTGCTGCGCCTGGCGCTGCACGAGCTGCTCCAGCTTCCGGGTTTGCACATCCGTGAAAAATCGCGGTCCAAGGTGTTGGGTGGAGGCCTGGCCATGTCAAAACCGTCTATTTTCGATGATAAGAAAGAACCTACCCCCTGGGGCTGGGCATTACTGGGTCTGATCCCGTTTCTGTTCGGCCCAATTGGCTGGGTATTTCAGCAGGTGTTTCTGCTGGTGAACGGCCTGCGCGTATTGCCAACCGGCCCGTTTGCCATCCTGCCGATCATTTACGCTTATCTGGTGTTGATCCTGCTCATTTGCGCCATTCTGGTCGTTGCCTGGGTCAAAGGCTTTCCGGCCTGGTCATATGGATTGGGGATGACCTTTTTCCTGGTTTGCCTGTACCTGATGAGCGTGAGAATACCTGGCCTGATGATCTTTGGGCTAAACCTGGGCAGAAATGTGATCGGTTTGTTCGCTTGGGTTCCACTGGCGGTGATCATCCTGCCCGCGCTGATCATCACCCGCAGGAACATCAACCAGCCGTTCACCCTGGGCTTAACCGGATTACGCGAGGATTTCACCCGCGTGTCGTTCGGCCTGTTTGCCTTCACGCCCTTTATCATGTGGATCATCTTCGATGAAGTCCACGGAGAAGAGCCGTTTCTGCTGCTGTCCAGCCTGTTCCTCGGCGGCTGCGCGCTGGTTTACCTGCGCGCGCGCCGCGTGGCGCTGGGCGTGGGCGCCATGCTGGGCGGGATGGTGCTGGCGTACGCACTTTCCGGGTTCTACCTGTGGTGGTACTGGGAAGGGCGCGTGGTGGAGTATTTGCCGGAACCGATCGACGGGTTCAGCAATATGATTGGTACCATGACCTGCGCCATCCCAGTGATCATCCTCACCCTCGGCCCCTGGTTGGTCTATCGCATTGGAAGACGGCGCGTGGGCTGATCGAATAAGCCGATCGCCTCGAAGGTGTGAGCCACGCAAGCGGCAAACATGTACGCTAATCCATGTTCCCTTTTCGAGAGTGTACGGCACAGCCTGTAAACGGAACAATTAAACAAGAATATGCTGAGATGCGTGGACCAATTGGGTTGCCCGGATATGGTTTCTCTACACATCGTCTCGGTTCTTCGGGATTAACGTATCTTATTTGATAACTCGCACAAAAGTGCACCGCGAAGGTGCTGTTGAGTCTCATAAAGTCATACCACTAGAGTCTCATTAAG
>CALDSL010000077.1 GCA_937920255.1 uncultured Anaerolineaceae bacterium
TAACGAAAAAGACTTCCGCATGGGAAGTCTTGGAGTGCCCTCGGCAGAACTCGAATCTGCAACCTTTTGCTCCGCAAGCAGACGCTCTATCCAATTGAGCTACGAGGGCAGGGCACTGACAGGTGACAAATATACCTTAATGCCCGCGAATCGTCAAGATACATGTTAAATATTGTGTATATCTATGACGTTTGTCGGTTTGCGGCTTTTCTCTTTCTGCTATAATCGTTTTACCGGTTGAAGGTACGACCTGTTTCGGTACGGGCAGCAACGCCAGACCACAGGAGGTGTACTACAAGCCTGTTCTTCCCCCTGACGACAATTTCATATTCCCTGCAACCAAGTACCTATCGATTCTTCACTATTGCCAACAATCTCGTAACCGTTTTTTCAGTGTTTTGTTCGAGGAGGCAGATCATGAGAAGAATGTATGTGGCGGTTTTGGTGCTTTTTGCACTCAGCCTGCTGGCAACAGCCTGCCAGCCCGCGGCGCCCACGACGATTAAAGTTGGTTTAAATGCGGAACTAACCGGTTCTGTTCCGGTGGTAGGGGAATCCTGCAAGAACGCGGCCGAAATGGCAGTCAAAGAAATCAACGACGCCGGCGGCCTGGATGTCGGTGGGACGAAGTACCAGGTAGAACTTCAGGTGGAAGACAATGAAGACAAGGCCGAATCGGCGGCCGCGGCGGCCCAGAAACTGGCTACCGCCGGCGTCGTCGCCATGATTGGCCCCAACGCTTCCCGCAACGCCATCCCGGCGGCGGAAGTGGCCGAATCGGCCAAGATGCCGATGATCAGCCCGTGGTCGACCAACACCAAGACCACGCTGGATACCAAGACCGGCGCGCCCAAGCAGTACGTGTTCCGCGCGGCGTTTATCGATGACTTCCAGGGCGTGGTGGCGGCCAAGTTCGCAATGAACGAGCTGAAGACCCAGAAACCAGCCGTGCTCTACGATGTAGGCTCGGAGTACAACAAGGGCATCGCCGACGTGTACAAGAAGACGCTTGAAGACGCCGGCATGACGGTGGTTGCGTTTGAGACCTACACCACCGGCGACAAGGACTTCTCCTCGCAGTTGACCAAGATCATCGACACTGGCGCGGACACGATGTTCCTGCCAAACTATTACGCTGAAGTGCCGCTGCAGGTACAGCAGGCCAAGAAACTGGGCTTCACCGGCAAGTTCCTGGGCTCCGACTCGTGGGGCTCGCTGGAACTGGTGAACCTGTGTGGCGCGGACTGCGAAGGCTCCTTCTTCACCACCCACTATGCGGCGGATATTGCCACCCCCAAGGCGCAGGCATTCATCCAGGGGTACCAGTCGGCCTACGGCAAGGTCCCGGATGATGTGGCCGCCCTGACCTACGACTCCTTTGGCATCCTGTTCCAGGCCCTGCAGGCCGCGGGCAAGATCGACCGCGAGTCGGTGCGCTCCGCGATTGCATCGATCACCTCCTATGAGGGCGTGACCGGCAACATGCAGTTCAAGGGCACCGGCGACCCGATCAAGAGCGCGGTCGTGATCCAGGTGTCCGGCGGCGGCTTTAAGTACTATCAGACGGCCAACCCATAACCCTCTTTCAACTTTGTACGGCGTTTTCCGGCGCACGCGCGCCGGAAAACGCCGCATTTCCATCGGCCCGCGGGCTTGAGAGGAGATGTCTATGCAGTTTTATATCCAGCAAACGTTGAACGCGCTGCAGGTGGGCAGCGTGTACGCCTTGATTGCCCTGGGCTACACGATGGTCTACGGTATTCTCACGCTGATCAATTTCGCGCACGGCGATATTTTTATGATCAGTTGTTACGTGGCGTTTTTCTTTTCCACGCTGGTCATTTCCGTGCTGGCAGGGCTGCCGCCGCTGGTGGTATTTGTGCTCACCATGCTGGTGTCGATGTTTTTCACCGCGCTGCTGGCGGTGGTCATCGAGCGGCTGGCCTACAAACCGCTGCGCACCGCCCCGCGCATCTCGGCGGTGATCACCGCGCTGGGCATCGGCCTGCTGCTGGAGAACTTCATGGTGGCGTTCAAGCCGGTCGGCCCCGCGCCGCGCTTTATGCCCGAACTGATCCCCAACGTGATCTACAACATCGGCGGCGTGGCGGTGTCGAATATCCAGATCGTGATCATCGTGGTTTCGATTGTGGCCATGGTGATCCTGGATCTGATCGTGCGGCGCACGATGGTGGGCATGGCCATGCGCGCCATCTCGTGGGATAAGTTCACCGTTCCCCTGATGGGCATTCCGGTGGACCGCATCATCTCGCTCACCTTTGCCCTGGGCGCTTCCATTGCGGCGGTAGGCGGCACGCTGTACGGCATGGCCTACACCATCGACCCGTACATGGGCATCCGCATCGGCTGGTGGGCGTTTATCTCGGCGGTGGTGGGCGGCATCGGTAATATCCGTGGGGCCATGCTGGGCGGCTTTATCCTCGGTTTTGTGGAAATTTTTACGCCGGTGTTCCTGCCCGCATCCACCTACCGCGACTTCGTGGCCTTCTCGCTGCTGCTCGTGCTGCTGATCTTTAAACCGACCGGTCTGCTTGGACGGCCGATGGTTCAGAAAGTATAGGTGGGATCATGATTGCAAAATTATGGAACCGCTGGAAACTGCAATTGATCCTTCTGCTGGTGCTGGTTTTAACCATTCTCCTGCCTGCGGTGGGGGTGATTGACGATTACATCAATCTGGTGCTGAAGTACATCGGCATCAATATCATCCTCACCATCAGCCTCAACCTGGTGAACGGCTACATGGGCGAGTTCTCGGTGGGGCACGCCGGGTTTATGGCGGTGGGGGCCTATACCGCCTCGCTGCTGACGGTGCTGGTGGTGCCGGAAGCGCTCAACCCGTTCCTGTTCCCGCTGGTGATCATTGCCGGCGGGGTGGTGGCGGGGATCTTCGGCCTGGGGCTGGCGTTCCCCTCGTTCCGCACCCGCGGCGACTACCTGGCGATCGTCACCCTGGCGTTCAATATGATCATCAAATCCGCGCTGGAGAATATCGAAGCCATCGGCGGGCCGCGCGGGTTTATGGGGATGAGCAAGCTGACCAGCCTGTTCTGGGTGTTTATCTGGGTGGTCATCACCGTGTGGCTGGCGCGCAACTTCATCTTCTCCAACTACGGGCGCGGGGTGCAGTCGATCCGCGAGGATGAAACCGCCGCCGGGCTGGTGAGCGTGAACACCCGCCAGGCCAAGGTGCTGACCTTTGTGTTCAGCGCCTTCCTGGCCGGCATCGCGGGTGGGTTGTTTGCCCACGAACTGCAATTTATCAACCCGCGCTCGTTCACCATCGCCAAGTCGACTGACATGCTGGTGATGGTCTACCTGGGCGGCATCGGCAGCCTGGGCGGCTCGATTTTGGGGGCCACGACCTTCACCGTGGTGAGCGAGGGGCTGCGCAGCCTGCTGCAGGTGCTGGGCATTTCGCAGGAGTGGCGCCAGGTGTTCGCTCCGCTGATGCTGATCCTGCTGATGTTGTTCCGGCCGAAGGGCATCATGGGGTTGCGCGAATGGCGCTTCCTGATCCCGCAACTGGACCGCAAGAAAGAACCACCCGCATCCAAACCGCAGCCGGAGGTGGCATCATGAGCCTGCTACAAGTGGAAAACATGACCCACTGGTTTGGCGGTTTGCGCGCGGTTTCCGAGTTTAATATCGACCTGAATGAGGGCGAGCTGGTGGCGATCATCGGGCCGAACGGCGCGGGTAAAACCACTGTGTTCAACCTGATCACCGGGGTGTACCGGCCCACCGAGGGCAAGGTGGTTTTCCAGGGGAAGGAACTGGTTGGCCAGCCTACCCATAAGATCATCGCCGGCGGTATCGCGCGCACGTTTCAGAACATCCGCCTGTTCCGCGAACTGACGGTGATGGACAACATCCGCATCGCCAACTACGCGCGCGTGCATTCCAACCCGCTGGCCTCGATGTTGCGGCTGCCAGCCTTCCAACGCGAAGAGCAGGAGATCTACGACCGCTCGCTGGAGTTCCTGGCCATCTTCGGGCTGGACGGGCTGTACGACCAGCCGGCGCGTAACCTGCCTTACGGGCAGCAGCGGCGTCTGGAGATCGCGCGCGCCCTGGCCACCAGCCCCAAACTGCTGCTGCTGGACGAGCCCGCCGCGGGCATGAACCCGGCCGAGATCGTGCAATTGATCGACCTGATCCTGATGGTGCGCAAGCGCTTCGAACTGACCATCCTGCTGATCGAGCACCAGATGCGGGTGGTGATGGGCATCGCCGAGCGGATTAAAGTTCTGGACTTTGGCCAGACGATCGCCGAAGGCACGCCGCGCGAGATCCAGAATAACCCGCGCGTGATCGAGGCGTATCTGGGCGAGGAGGAAACGGCATGAGCGGCAACGGCAATCTGCTCACGGTGGAAGACCTGGTAGTGTCGTACGGCAGCATCCAGGCGCTGCATGGCATCTCGATTGACGTCAAGCCGGGCGAGATCGTCACCCTGATCGGCGCGAATGGGGCTGGCAAATCGACCCTGCTGCGCAGCATCTCCGGCATTGTGCCGCTGCAAAAGGGGCGCATCCTGCTGGACGGGGAAGACCTGCGCAAAGTGCCGGCGCACCGCATTGTGGAACTGGGCGTGGCGCACGTGCCCGAAGGGCGCGGCATCTTCGCCAACCTGACGGTAACCGAAAACCTTAAGCTGGCCACCTGGATCCGCAAGGATAAGAGCAAGCTGGACGCGGACTACGAGCGCGTGTTCAAGGTTTTTCCGCGTTTGAAGGAACGCCGCAGCCAGCTGGCGGGCACGCTTTCGGGCGGCGAGCAGCAGATGCTGGCGGTGGGCCGCGCGCTGATGACCGGCGGCCGGCTGCTGCTGCTGGATGAGCCTTCGATGGGCCTGGCCCCGGTGCTGGTGCAGGAGATCATGCAGACCATCCGCGCCATCAACGCGGCCGGGACGACGGTGCTGCTGGTGGAGCAAAACGCGCGCCAGGCGTTGAAGATCGCCAGCCGCGGCTATGTGCTCGAGACCGGCAACATCGCCCTGGCCGGTTCGGCCGCGGAGTTGATGAATAACGACCGGGTCAAGGCTGCCTATCTGGGCGGGTAAGACTTGTGGTGGAAACGCAATTGCCCCCGCGGCCATCCGCGGGGGCAATTGTTCATTTACAAAAATTAGCAGCAGTCGCGCAGGTCGTCGATCTTGATCACCACCGGTTTGACGGCGTTTTCCAGCGTTTCCTTATCAACGTCGGTTACTTTGACGACCACAGTGGCGTTTGACGGGTTCTCGCCCGAGAAGGTGACCAGGGCGATGATGTCCGCGCCGGTGGCGCTGATGGCGCTGGCCAGTTTGGCCAGCTCGCCCGGGCGGTCGGCCGACTGAACGGTGAGACGCAGGCCCTTGAAGCGCGCGCCGAGCAGTTCGGTGAAGATGCGGAACAGGTCGGTTTCGGTGATAATGCCCACCACTTTGCCTTCGCGCAGCACCGGCAGGCCGCCGATTTTCTTATCGGCCATGACGCGCGCCGCGGATTCGAGCGGGGTATCTTCATCGACGGAGACGACATCTTTGGTCATCACCCGGCCGACGGTGATCTTGCTCATCAGGTAGTTGATTTCCCACACGTTCAGGCTGGTGGCATCCGAGGGGGAGGCATTCAGAAGATCGGTTTCCGATACAATGCCCACCAGCGCGCCGCTGGCATCCACCACCGGGAAGCGACGCACGTGCTCTTTGCGCATCAACTCCAGGGCTTCCTGGATGGGTAAATCGGGCCGGACGGTAATGACCGGGTGTGACATTCGGTTTGCGACAAGCATAATTTGCCTCCTGATACGATTTCTTAATATTGGGTCTGAAGCAAGATTGGTGAAAGCCGCGCCCGGTGTCTACAGAAACCCGCAGGCAGCGCATCTATATCATACCCTTTTTCTCAAAATTGGTGCAGATATTTGGCAGGGGAATCGGGCTTTTTGCGGGTTAAAAATGGATGCAGTTTTGCAGGGCGCGGCCGTTTTCCTGACCGTACCCTGCGTGCTTGCGTCTCCACCATGCACACGTTCCCTACCGCACCGGGCATTTGAACTCGGCGCGGGCGGCGTCAACGGCGGATTGGCGGCCTTCCACCACCGGGCTTTCCGCGGCGAGCCGGTTCCACAGGTTGCACACCGGCCGGTTCATATTCTCGGTCAACTGCGTCGCGCGGCGCGAGGCTTCCAGCGCAGCCTCCCACTGGCCCTGCATGGCGTAGGCCTGGATGAAGGGCAGCAGTTCGGCGCCGTTCTCTGGCGCGAAGCCGCCGGCGGCAGCTTCCTCCGCCAGGGCGGTGACGCGCGGCCAGTCTAGCAGCGTGCGCGCCAGGTCGGCTTTTTCGTAGTAATAGCACCACTCGTGCGGCGGTTCGGGGCCGAAGATGTCTTCCGGCACCGGGTGAGCCGCCTCAGGCAGGATGGCGGCCGGGGTATGCACCAGGTCCATCAGATCCGAATCGCCGGGCGACATGGGCAGCACGTCGTGGTAGATCGGGTCGAGCACGCGCAGGCAGCCGCGGGCGTTGTTGAACGTCACCGGCACGGTCTGGCTGGTGGTACCGCTGAACTTGATATTCCACAGCTCATATTCGATGGGAATATCCGGCTGGTAATCTTTGATGATCTCCGTGCCGAGGTAACGCCCGCCGTCCACGAACCAGTAATCCGGCTGGTAGCTTTCCAGCTCGCCGCCGTAGAGCGCGTTGAGGGCAAACCCGATGGCGTAATCGCCTACCAGGGCAAACGGCATTTCCGGCCCCACCACCGCCGTGCCTTTTTCCAGCGCGGGCGCGCGCCAGCTTAATTGCCAGTAGTAATTGCGCATGATGTCCCAGTAGGTGGCGTAGCGATTGACGGTGCGCATCTGGGTGGAAATGGCCAGCCCGAGCAGCACCGCCAGCAGGCCCGTCTGGCGCAGGCGGCGGTCGCCCAGCCAGTCGACCATCCATACCACCAGGATCACCGCGCCGACCATCGGCGCGAGGGCAAAGCGGTCGGACCAGGTGCCGACGATGATCTGCCGGTCGGTGATCCACACCGGCAGGCCGCCGAGCAGCACGGCCAGCACGCCCAGCA
>CALDSL010000078.1 GCA_937920255.1 uncultured Anaerolineaceae bacterium
CGCCAGACGGCGCGGGTGCTTGAATCGCGCGGCTGGCTGGCCGCCGGCGACGCCCTCGGCTCGGTGCGCTACATCACCACCGCCCCCGACCCGGCCACGCTGCAGCACCCGCTTCGGTTGCTGCTCGGCGTGGACGCGCCGGTTGAGACAGTGCCTTTCTAAATTCGATCCAAAACATCACGAGACAAACAAATTATCTTCTGCTATACTCAACCTAATGGAGAAAAAGAAACCGATATGCCGCGGATAGAAGTTGACCTAGACCCTGTAACCCATATCACCACAGACGCCATCGGCCAGCCCGGACAGCGCGTGTTTTACATTCAAGGCTGGCAGTACGAGCGCGTGGTAAGCGTGATCGTTGAGAAGGTGCAAATCCAGTCACTGGCGGTGGGGGTGGAGCAGTTTATTGAAGAGGTGCGCCAGCAGTACCCTGACCTGCCCGAATCCTCCGCCGAATTTGACGAGACCAAGATGCGCATCCAGCCTCCGGTCGATCCGCTGTTCCGCGCCGGCGAGATGGGCCTCGCGTACGAAGCCGAACGCGATATCCTGGTGCTGGTGGTCAAAGAAATCCTGATCGAAGGCCAGGACGCGGAAGAAGCCGGCGTGGTGCGCTACTGGTGCACGCGCTCGCAGATCCAGGCGCTGTGCCGCTGGGGCGTCGAAGTGGCCGAGCGCGGCCGTCCAATCTGCCCGCAGTGCGGCGAGCCGATGGAGCCTGAGGGACATTTCTGCCCCAAGAAAAACGGTCACAAGCACAACTAACCCTCATGGCTGCCTTACCGGTGAAAGAAGAAATCCTGGCGGCGCTGCGCGAGGGTGAAGTCAACGTGCAGGGCCAATTTTTGAGCGGCTCCAACTACACCTTCATGGCCGAAGTCGTGCATGAGGGCCAGGAGTTCATCGCGGTCTATAAACCCGTGCGCGGCGAGCAGCCGTTGTGGGATTTTCCCTCTGGCACGCTGTCGAAGCGCGAGGTGGCCGCCTATCTGCTGTCGGAAGCGCTGGGCTGGGAGCTGGTGCCGCCCACCGTGTTCCGGCGCAAGCTGCCGCTCGGACCCGGTTCGCTGCAGGTCTACGTGGAGCACAACGCCGACTACCATTACTTCAATTTTGAGGAATCCGACCGTCTGCGGCTGCACCCGGTGGTGGTATTTGACCTGCTGATCAACAACGCCGACCGCAAGGGCAGCCACATCATCAAGGATGAAGACGGGCACCTGTGGCTGATCGACCACGGTGTGTGCTTTCATGACGAAGACAAGCTGCGCACTGTCATTTGGGATTTCGCGGGCGAGCGCGTCCCCGAAGCGCTGATGGAAGATGTTCGCGCGCTGACCGAACGGATCGAGGCGCGCGAAGCGTTATACGAGCAGATGTTGGACTGGCTCGCGCCGCGTGAGGTTAACGCCATCGCCGCGCGCGGCCGGCGGCTGCTCGCCACCTGCCGCTTCCCGCACCCCGGCGGCGCCCACCGCCCCTACCCCTGGCCGCCGGTATAGAAGATAAAGTAGTGTTTTGTCGTTTATTGATGGCGCTTCGCGCCATCAATAAACGACAAAACATTACCGCACCCAAGCATATGAGTAGTTACAAAAACGGGTTCTTGCACGCGCAAGAACCTATTATAATTTCTTCATTCATATCAACGTTTGCTCTGGAGACAACCCCATGACCCATGTGGACCTGGCTTTGATCGGTTTTGGTAAT
>CALDSL010000079.1 GCA_937920255.1 uncultured Anaerolineaceae bacterium
CGCACCATGAACTGATCCATGCACACGCGGCCGACGACCGGCACGCGCTGGCCGTTCACCAGCACCTGCGCGCCGGGGACGCGCTGGAAGCCGTCGCCGTAGCCCACCGGCACCACGCCGATCCATTCCTCACCGCCGGTGTGGTACTCCTGCATGTAGCTCACGCCCCAGCCGGCGGGCAGCAGGCGGCAGCTCACCAACTGCGCCTTCCAGGTAAACGCGCGACGGATCTTGCGGGTGAATTCCGCCGGGCCTTCGCCCATGCCCTGCCCGTAGAGGATACCGCCCGCGCGCACCAGGTTGAAGAAGCTGTCGCGCTCGTGGATGATGGCCATGGTGTTGGCGATGTGCGCCCAGCGCGGCTCGATCCCGCCCGAACGCAGCGCGTCCAGCGCCTGCCGGAAGCGAGCCAGTTGCAGTTGGGTGAATTCGACATCGTCGCCGGCCAGGGCAAAGTGACTGAAGATGCCCTCGATCTCCATCCCGCCCAGCGACTGCACCTGCCGCGCCAGCGCCAGCGCCTCGGATGGAAACACGCCGAAGCGCCCCATGCCGGTGTCGATCTTGAGATGCACGCGCGCGGTGCGGCCCTGCTCGCGCGCGCGCGCGGAAATGCGCGCGGCCGCGTCGGTATCCAGCACCGGCAGCGACAGATCGTGCGCCACCGCGGTCTCGACCTCCCGCGCGGTGTAGCCGCCCATCACCAGCAGCGGCGCGTCGATCCCGGCGCGGCGCAGCGGCAGGGCTTCACTCACGCGCGCCACGGCCAGCGCGATGCAGCCCGCGCCGAGGATGGCGCGCCCCACCTCCAGCGCGCCGTGACCATAGCCGTCGTCTTTGACCACGCCCATCAGCGGCACGCGCGTCCACTCCGCCACCAGGCGGGTGTTTTCTTCAATCGCGGAAAGGTTGATTTCAACCCACGTTGGGTAAGGAGATGAGAACATTTACGACTCCAGGGAAAAGCGTTTAACACGAATGAGAACCGAATAAACACAAATGACACGAATAGATTTTTTTGTATTTTGTTTTCGCACTATTCGTGTTATTCGGCTCATTCGTCTTTATTCGTGTTAAAAATCCTTCGGAAGACAAATCGATTATTCCCGGTGTAAGAGTCCGAGTTCGGTGAAGTCGACGTCCAGCAGGGAAGGCTGGTCGAATTCCAGCGCGCTGACCCGGCCGCGCGCGTCCTGGCGGAAGGTGACCAGACCCCACGGGATATAAGGGTCGCGCCAGTGAAGCCGGAAGGTGTTGTAGTGCCAGTGCTCAAGGTCGGCGGTGAAGGCCGGGGTGTGGGCAAAGCACAGCGAGAGATGGCCCCCGTCGGCGGTGACCTGCACCGCGTCGACCAGCGGGCTGCGGTAGCGCCCGGCCAGGGCATCATGCGGCAGCGCCGGCTGCGTGCCGGCCACCCGCGCCGATTCGCGCGCGGCATCTTCGGCGTCTTCGGCGCGCGCGTACTCACCCTCGATTTGCGCGAACAGCTTGACCCAATCCAGGTTGGGGTCGTCCACGCCCAGCAGCATGTCGAGCGCGTGGTAGGTCAGCGCGTGGGTCAGCGGCGCCTCGGCGTTGGTCAGCACCACCACGCCCAGCTCGTGTTCGGGGATCATGGTCACCAGGGTGCGCATGCCGTCCACGCCGCCGGAGTGCTGCACGATCTTGCGCCCGCGGTACTCCTGCAGCCGCCAGCCGAGGGCATACGCGCTGAAACGCGGCGTCAGGCCGGCCAGCGCCAGCGCCGGCTGGCCGTTTTCGATGGCCATGTGCGCGCTGTGCAGCGCCCCGGCGTTGACCGCGCTGATCAACTGCGCGCCGGCGTAGCTGCCGCGGCCGAGGTGCAGGCGCAGGTACTGCGCCAGGTCAAAGCACGAGGCGTGCAGCGAAGCCGCCGGGCCGACGTTGTCGTGGTCGCGGTAGGGCACGGCTTCCATCGGCCCGCTGCTGCCAAACGGCAGCGGCGCGTGCGGGGTGGACATATTCTCGTGCTGCCAGGCGCGCGCCAGGTTGGGGGCGCTGTCGGCCATGCCCAGCGGGGCAAAGATGCGCTCCT
>CALDSL010000080.1 GCA_937920255.1 uncultured Anaerolineaceae bacterium
CGTGGCGCGAGGAGGTGGCGCGCAAGAAGCGCGCAGCCTACCGTGATTGGGACTATTGGGGCAAGCCGCTCTCTGGGTTTGGTGATCACCGGGCGCGGTTGCTGGTGGTGGGGCTGGCGCCGGCCGCGCACGGCGGCAACCGCACCGGGCGCGTATTCACCGGCGATTCGTCCGGCGATTTTCTCTACGCCGCGCTGCACCGCTACGGCTTTGCCAACCAGCCGACCGCCGTGCACCGCGGCGATGGGCTGGCGCTGCGCGATGTGTATATCGCCGCGGTGGCTCGTTGCGCCCCGCCGGATAACAAGCCCCTGCCCGAGGAAATGCTCAACTGCCGCCCGTTTCTGCTGCGCGAGTTGGAACTGTTGGGGCAGATCCAGGGGATTGTCGTTTTGGGGCAGATCGCATTTAACAATGTGCTTTCGATTTTCCGTGAAAAGGGTTACGCCCTGCCCAGGTTGGAATTTGGGCACGACCGGCTGTTCGAACTGGGGCAGGGACTGCCGTGGCTGCTGGCGTCGTACCACCCAAGCCGGCAAAATACCCAGACCGGCCGCCTGACGACGGAAATGTTCGACCGTGTCTGGGCGCGGGCGCGCCAATTGCTGCCGGATACAACAATTGTATAGGGAATGTATAATTTAGACGTTGCCCTTGTATAATTTTCCGTCTACAATGGATGAAAATATTGTAGAGGATCGATGGGATGAAACGCTGGCAGAAATGGGTTTTGGGAGTTGTGATCGTGCTCGGGCTGGCCATGGGGGCTTTTGTCATATGGGGTGGAACCCCGCTCGGGCCGGCGCCGGAAGCGGAACAGGCAATGGCGGGTGACAGCCAGGTAACCGTCACTACCGGGCGCTGGTTGGTGTTTGAGCCGGTAGGCGGCCAGCCCACCACCGGCTTCATTCTATACCCGGGCGGCCGCGTGGACTACCGCTCGTATGCCCCGCAGGCGCGAGCCATTGCGGCGCAGGGCTACCTGGTGGTGATCCCGCGCATGCCGCTCAACCTGGCGGTGATGAACCCGGGCGCGGCCGGCGAGATAATCGCCGCGTACCCCGGTATCCAGCACTGGGCGGTGGGCGGGCATTCGCTGGGTGGGTCGATGGCGGCCAATTTCGCCGCGTCGAACCCCGGCGCGGTACAGGGGCTGGTGCTGTGGGCGTCTTACCCGGCTGGCAGCGACGACCTCTCGGGGTCTGAACTGGTCGTGGCATCGATCTACGGCAGCGACGACGGCGTGGCCAGCCTGGAAGACGTGCGCTCGGCGGCGGCGCTGCTGCCCGCCGATACGCAGTGGGTGGAAGTGCAGGGCGGCAATCACGCCCAGTTCGGCTGGTACGGTCCGCAGGGCGGCGATAACCCGGCCGGGATCGACGCGCTGGCGCAGCAGGAACAGTTGGTCGCCGCGACGGTGGACGTTTTAGAGAGAATCGAAGGTCAACAGTGAAAACCTTTTTTAAATTTGTCGGTATCTTTTTACTGGTTGTTATTGTTATCCTGCTGCTCGTCCCGCTGGTGTTTCCCTTCCCACAACTGAGCGGCGTGGTCGACCCGCGGGAATTGGGCGACGCGGACAGCCAGTTTGTGGAAGTGGACGGCGTGACGCTGCATTACAAGCGCTACGGCAGCGGCGAGCCAGTGATGGTTTTGCTGCACGGCTTTGCTTCCAGCACGTTTTCCTTCCGCGGCATCGTCGAGCCGCTGAGTCAGATCGGCACGGTAATCGTGTTCGACCGGCCCGGGCAGGGTCTGACCGAGCGCCCGATCTACGGAGAGTGGCAGGGCGATAACCCCTACAGCCTGGATACGCAGCCAAAGCTTGTGATGGGCCTGATGGACGCCCTGGGCGTGGATGAGGCCATTCTGATCGGCCACTCCGCCGGGGGTGGGGTGGCGACGCTGGCCGCGCTGGAGTATCCTGGCCGTGTGGAAGGGCTGGTGCTGATTGACGCCGCGATCTACCGCGGCGGGCCGGAATACCCGGGCTGGGTGCAGCGGCTGCTGTTTACCCCGCAGGCGAGCTGGTACGGCCCATTGCTGCTGCGAAACTTCGCCACGCAGGGCCTCGATCTGCTCAACCGCGCCTGGCATGACCCCAGCCGCATCCCGCCGGATGCAATTGCGGGATACACGGTGGCGCTGCGCGCCAAGGACTGGGACCGTGGCCTGTTTGAATTAAGCCGCGCGCCGCGCGAGGCGCAGGTTGGGCCGCGCCTGTCCGAGATCGACATGCCCGTGCTGGTGGTCACCGGCGACGATGATCGCATCGTGCCAACTGAGGAGAGCCTGCGTCTGGCGCAGGATATCGCCGGCGCGCAGGTGGAAGTGCTGCAAGCTTGCGGGCACGTGCCGCACGAGGAATGCGAAGATCAGTTTTTGGATGTGACGCTGTCATTCTTGCGCGGGTTTGAGTAAAACAAAAAGACGGGCTTCCCTGTTTTTCAAGGCAGCCCGTCTTTTTGTTTTTCGAAAGACGAATTACTTCACCTGGCGCAGGGCATCCCAGCCGGCGTATTTGGCCGTTTCGCCCAGTTCGGCTTCGATGCGCATGAGCTGATTGTACTTGGCCACGCGATCCGAGCGGGCGGGGGCGCCGGTCTTGATCTGGCCCATATTGAGCGCCACGGCCAGGTCGGCGATGGTGGCGTCTTCGGTCTCGCCCGAGCGGTGCGAGGTGACCGCGCGCCAGCCGGCGCGGTGGCAGGTCTCGACCGCTTCAATGGTTTCGGTCAGGCTGCCGATCTGGTTGAGTTTGACCAGCAGAGCATTGGAAGCTTTTTCTTGAATGGCGCGGCGAACGCGTTCGGGGTTGGTGACCAGCAGGTCGTCGCCCACGATCTGGATCTGATCGCCCATCTCAGCCACCATCAGTTTCCAGCTATCCCAGTCGTCCTGGGCCAGGCCGTCTTCAATCGAGACGATCGGGTACTGGTCCACCCAGCTCTTCCAGAAAGCGACCATTTCCGGGCCAGTGAGTTTCTTGCCTTCTTTGCGCAAGTTGTAGGTGCGGGTGTCATCGTCGAACAATTCGGAGGCGGCGGGGTCAAGGGCAATCGCCACCTGCTCGCCACGGCCGGCTTTGAAACCAGCTTTGTGGATGGCTTCGAGGATGACTTCCACCGCTTCGGCGTTGGCCTTCAGCGCCGGAGCGTAACCACCTTCATCGCCGACCAGCGTGGTGTAGCCGCGCGACTTCAGCACGGACTTCAGCGCGTGGTAAATCTCGGCGCCCCAGCGCACGCCTTCGGTGAAGGACGGAGCGCCAAAGGGCATGACCATGAATTCCTGCGCGTCGGTCGACTGCCAGCCGGTGTGCGCGCCGCCGTTGAGGATGTTCATCATCGGCACGGGCAGCACGTGGGCATATGTCCCGCCGATATAGCGGTAGAGCGGCAGGCCGAGCGAATTGGCTGCGGCTTTGGCCACGGCCAGGCTGGTGCCGAGGATGGCATTGGCGCCCATGCGGGCTTTATTGGGCGTGCCGTCCAGCTCAAGCATGGCCATGTCAATCGCCATCTGCTCGACGGCATCAAAACCGACGACCATTTCAGCAATTTCGCCGTTGACGTTTTCGACCGCTTTCTGCGTGCCTTTGCCCAGGTAGCGGCCTTTGTCGCCGTCGCGCAGTTCCAGGGCTTCGTGAATACCGGTGGAGGCGCCAGAGGGAACCGCGGCGCGGCCCCAGCTTCCATCAGCCAGCACAACTTCAACTTCGACAGTGGGATTCCCACGAGAGTCAAGGACTTCCAGTGCAACAACTGATTCAATCGTCGTATCCATATCCCAAACCTTTCGCAAATATGATGGCAAAATTCAATGAACAATCGTGCATGCACGATGTGTATTCTTCGGCGCGGTGGACTGCCTGGAGAAACCCCTCACGCTGAAGTATACACCGGTTTTAATTTTCGGCGGTACGGCTTTACGCCTGGGTTTTCACCTGGGCTCGTTCGCACACGGCCTGTACGAAGGCGCGGAATAGCGGGTGCGGCCGGTTGGGCCGCGAGAGGAACTCCGGGTGGAACTGGGTGCCCACCATAAACGGGTGATCTTTGATCTCGGCGATTTCCACCAGCATGGCATTAGGCGACAGGCCGGAGAATACCATGCCCGCGCGCTCAAAATCTTTCCTGAAGGTGTTGTTGAACTCAAAGCGGTGGCGGTGGCGTTCTTCCACGCTCTTCACCTGTTCGCCGTAGGCGCGGGCAGCCGCCGTCCCCGGCTGGAGCACGCAGGGGTAAAGGCCCAGGCGCATCGTACCGCCCATGTCGGTGATCTGCTGCTGGTCGGGCATCAGGTCGATCACCGGGCATGGCGTGGAGCGGTCAAATTCGCTGGAATTGGCTTCTTCCAAACCCAGCACGCCGCGGGCGAACTCCACCGCCATCACCTGCATCCCCAGGCATAGGCCCAGGTATGGCACGTTCTCAGTACGCGCATAATGGGCAGCCGCGATTTTCCCTTCAATACCGCGCCCGCCAAACCCGCCGGGGACGATGATGCCGTCGGCCTGCTTGAGTGTGTCCCAGCCGCGGCCTTTTTCCAGCTCGGCGGACTGCACCCATTGAATATCCAGCTCCACGCCCAGGTTCAGCGCGGCGTGTTTGAGCGCCTCGCGCACGCTGATGTAAGCATCATGCAATTCAACGTACTTGCCCACCAGGGCGACCTTGACAAACGGCTTTTCGCGGCCCACTTCGGAGACCAGGCGCTGCCATTCACTCCAATCTGGCTGGCGGCGGGCTTCCAACCCCAGGCGCTGGAGCATGTATTCACCCACGCCGGCTTTTTCCAGCAGCAGCGGGATTTCATACAGCACTTCGGTGGTCACCATGGGGATGACCGCCTTCTTTTCCACATCGCAGAACAGGGCGATCTTTTCCTTGAGGTCGTTATCCACCGGGTGGTCCGAGCGGGCGACGATCACATCCGGCGAAATACCGATCGAGCGCAGCTCGCGCACCGAATGCTGGGTGGGCTTGGTCTTCAACTCGGAGGTGGCGCCGATATAGGGCAGCCAGGTGACATGCACGTACACCGTATTTTCACGGCCCAGGTCGCTGCGCAACTGGCGGATGGCCTCGAGGAAGGGCAGGCTCTCGATGTCGCCCACGGTGCCACCGACTTCGACCAGCACGATCTCCGCGCCGGTGGACTTGGCCACCATGCCGATGCGGCGCTTGATCTCGTTGGTGATGTGCGGGATGACCTGGATCGTCCCGCCCAGATAATCGCCGCGGCGTTCTTTGCTGATCACCTCGGCATACACCTGGCCGGTGGTGATGTTGCACACGCGGTTGAGGCGCACATCGATGAAGCGCTCGTAATGGCCCAGGTCCAGGTCGGTCTCGGCGCCGTCGTCCAGCACGAACACCTCACCGTGCTGGTAGGGGCTCATGGTACCGGGGTCAACGTTGATATAGGGATCCAGTTTTTGCACAGCCACGGAAAAACCGCGTTCTTTGAGCA
The DNA here is from genome assembly GCA_937920255.1 of uncultured Anaerolineaceae bacterium. GTDB lineage: Bacteria > Chloroflexota > Anaerolineae > Anaerolineales > Anaerolineaceae > CALDSL01. The sequence goes on from CALDSL010000080.1 coordinate 5,476, forward strand.
AACGGCCCATGGCCGCCGCGGTAACGCCTTTTCCAACAGAGCTGACAACACCGCCAGTGAAGAAGATATATTTGGTCGTCATGTTTCCTCCGGATACAGTCGGTTTTTCGAAACGCTTGTGCCCGTACATAAAGAAGTGGGGAGGGTCGTTTTACGGACACCTCCCCACGAAGGATCTGGCGAGTGCTGTAAGGGCTTCAGAAATCGAAAACTGCGAAATCTCATGGATACCTTTGTTGTTCCTTATCAGCGAGTTAGTTTACCATAAAAGCGGAAAAAACTGTGGGAGATTTGCGCGAAAGGATTTTCATAGAAAATCCTTCCGTCTACACAGCGCGAAAAAACTGTGGTATAAAGAGGTCAACCCTGCTGTGTTCGTGATTGCCGCAAATCCGGTTTTGAGCCAACACCCTTAAAAGGAAACTCGAACTTACGGCAGTAACGCGATAGGCTTCGGCCAAGGCGGAATCTGGCGAGTAGAGTTTCTACCTGCGAAAGCAGGTTCAAAACTACGCGGCACACGGCATGGTGGGGCTTTTTTTATCCGCAATACGAATGAAAAAA
>CALDSL010000081.1 GCA_937920255.1 uncultured Anaerolineaceae bacterium
GCGGTGCAGCCTTCCACATAATGCACCTGCGCGCCTTCATCGGCGATGATGAGCGAGCGCTCGAACTGACCGATGTTGGCCACGTTCAGGCGGAAGTACGCCTGCAGCGGCAGATCGACCTTGACGCCCTTGGGCACGTACACGAACGAGCCGCCCGACCACACCGCGCTATTGAGCGCGGCGAATTTGTTATCTTCGATCGGAATGACCGTGCCGAAGTATTCTTTGAACAGCTCCGGATGCTGACGAAGGCCGTCTTCGATCGACAGGAAGATCACGCCCTGCTTTTCCAGGTGCTCCTGGATGCTGTGGTAAACCATCTCGGATTCATACTGCGCGCCCACGCCGGCCAGGAACTTGCGCTCGGCCTCGGGGATACCCAGGCGGTCGAACGTCTTCTTGATCGAGTCGGGAACATCGTCCCAGCTTTTGCCGGCCATATCCGACGGCCGCACGTAGTAGTAGATATTCTCCAGATCCAGCGAATCCAGATCGGCGCCCCACTTGGGCATTGGGCGCTGGCGGAAGTGTGCCAGGCCCTTGAGGCGAAAGTCCAGCATCCACTGCGGCTCGCCTTTCATCGCCGAAATCTGTCGCACGACTTCTTCATCCAGGCCTTTGCGGGTCTTGAACACCGAAACGTCCGGGTCAGAAAACCCGTACTGGTAATCGGTGATTTGCTCTAAAAAGTTGGTTTGTTCGTCTTTACCCATAATTCATCCTCCACCGGCCGTTCGCGGCGCCGGAGATCAGGCTAATTCGTTTTCCAGCTTTTCGCGCACCCATTCGTAACCGTGCTCTTCCAGGTGCAGCGCCAGGTCAGCGCCGCCGGATTCAACGATACGTCCGTCCATCATCACATGCACGAAGTCAGGATTAATGTAGTTGAGGATGCGCTGGTAATGCGTAATTACCAGAACGCCCAGCTCGCTACCGCGCAGCGCATTCACCCCGTCCGAGACGATGCGCAGGGCATCGATATCGAGGCCGGAATCGGTTTCATCCAGCACAGCGATTTCCGGACGAAGCATAGCCATCTGCAGAATTTCGGCGCGCTTCTTTTCACCACCCGAAAAGCCTTCGTTCAGGTAGCGGCCGCCGAACGAGTGGTCCATGCGCAGCATGTCCATGCGTTCCTTCATCATCTTGCGGAATTCCGGGATCGCGATACCCTTATCCTCGTGGTTTGCGGCCCGGCGGCGGGCATTGATCGCCGTGCGCAGGAAATTCGCAACCGTCACACCAGGGATCGAGACCGGATACTGGAAGGCCAGGAACAGGCCCATGCGAGAGCGCTCGTCCGGCTCCAGTTCAAGGATATTCACACCCTTGAAAAATACTTCTCCTGCGGTGACTTCATAATTGGGGTGGCCCATGAGCGTGTACGCCAGGGTGGATTTCCCCGTGCCGTTCGGACCCATAATCGCGTGGACTTCACCCTGGTTAATCACCAGGTTCAAGCCCTTGAGGATCTCTTTCCCTTCGATACTCACATGAAGATTGCGAATGTCAAGCTGCGACATAGAAGCGGAACTCCTTTTTACCAGTCTCAAAGTCTGTTTCCGGGCGCTTTTCCCGAAAAACAGCCAAAAATTATCGTAATAGTCAGTACTCCATCAATTCGGTGCGATTATAGCACACAAGCCTGATACGGTCAATATTTATTATAAAATTCTATAATATTGACATTTCTTTATCGGGTATGTTATACTAGCCCGGTAAGCATGCCATTTACCTGTAGTTTTCTTAAGGAACCAAACCGGAAATGAAAAGTACGCGAGAGCGAATTCTCCAAACGCTGCTGAGCCATCCCCGTTCCACCATCAATGATCTGGCAGAGGCTGTGAACATCAACGCCATATCGGTGCGCCACCACCTCACCAGCCTGCAAGCTGATGGTTTGGTGACCGCGGATGAGGAACGCCACGGCGTAGGCCGGCCGCGGTTGGTCTATTTCCTGACCGAAAAGGGCCTGGAACGCTTTCCCACCAAGTACTTCCAACTTACCAACCGCCTGCTGGACCAACTTAAAGAAAATTTGCCTGCGCCTGTCGTGGAAAACCTCTTTACGCAGATGGCCACCGGGTTGGCCGCTGGCTATGCGCAGCAGGTGGAACACCTGCCGATCGAGCAAAAACTGGAGCTTGTGAAAACGCTCCTCGCCAGCGAAGGCTTCTCGGTTGAATGGGAAAAACAGGGCGAAAATTACGCCATCCACGAAGTTACCTGCCCCTACTATCACGTCGGGCAAAGCCACCCAGAGGTTTGCACGGTAGATCAGACCATCATTTCCACTGTGCTTTCCATTCCGGTTGAAAAAATTAAATGTATTCTGCACGGTGACATGCACTGCACCTATCTGATCAATCGCGAGACCAAGACGGAGGATGAAAGCGTATGATGATGGACCAAACTCCCGGAACCAATCGCCCCAGTTGGGTGATCGAATCGACCCATCCCGAATTGAGCGAGACGCTGAAAGCCGCGTTGAATGAAGTGATGGACCCCGAGATCGGGTTGAGCATCATCCAGCTCGGCCTGGTGCGTGACGTAAAGATCGAGGATGATGGCGCCGTGGTGCGCATGATCCTCACCACCCCATTCTGCCCATACGGACCGGCCATGCTCGAAGCCACACGCCAGAAAGCGGAATCAGCCCTGGGCATGTCGACCAACATCGATCTGGGCATGGAAATGTGGGATTTCTCGATGATGGAAGAAGGTCTCGGCGGCGATTGGGGCCTGTATTAATCGAACTGGTATTGCGCTCTCTACGAGCGGGCCGTGGCCCGCTCGTTTTATTTTCCACCCAAAGCCAAACGAGGCAAAACGCTAATCGCGAAAATACACAATGCGCGAAGCCATAAATATATTGACTTTTCTCCATAATGTCCTTATCATTAAACCTAGATGGGGGGTGCCCAATCTAACCCCGGTATTCCGGCAAAATAATATTTCGTATCCGTACTACAACCGCATATTGTTTTTGTTGGCCTGAAAGAGCAAACCCACCGCGAGATGGGGACGCAAAGCCATGGATCTGCTCTCGCAGACAGCCAGGTTGCCGTGGTACGCACCAGCGGCTTTTTTTGTTTCCTGTGTTTGTTCTCCGGCCAACGGCTGTTACAACACCCTGACAGCCCTTATTCCGGGATTTGCGCTAAGTCTGAAGGGAGGGTTCTATCGACAAACTTGCATGACTTGCCACCGCCGTACGTCTACCGTTACTCTAATCACGTTTGAAGCAGTTTCGGAGGAGGTTCTATGTTGCGCAAGATGTTCAATGCTTTAATTGTTATCACCATGCTCCTGGCTATGCCCTCCGTGGCATTCGCTCAGGACACCGGCCCCACCGTTCCGATGGACGATGTTTCTGAATGGCTGATTCCCCAAGGTGCGGTGATGGAACCGGAAGTTGCGGAGGAACTGGCCGCGGCTACCGGTGACGTGGAAGTGGTTGTTCAACTGGCGGAAGATCCTCTGGCTGTGGCTGCCACCAAGCAGTCCAGCAGCGGCAGAAGCATGAGCGCTGCCGGCCAGAGCAACTACAAAGCCAGTTTGGGCGCGCGCCAAAGCAGCCTGATGGGCCGCATTGCCAGCCTGGGCGGCGTTGAAATCGCCCGCACCAGCATCGCGCTCAACGCTGTCATCGTAAAGATCCCCGCCGAAAATATCGTGGCGGTCTCCAAACTGGCGGGCGTCAAGTCCGTACGGCCGGTTGGACGCTATGAGAAGGATCTGACCGCAACCGTTCCGTACATCGGCGCTACCGCGCTGCATGATCTGGGCGTCGACGGCACCGGCGTGGTTGTAGGCGTGCTCGATTCGGGCGTGGATTACATCCATTTCAATCTGGGTGGTTCGGGCGATGTGGCGGAATATGACGCCAACGATCCTACCATTATCGAACCCGGCACCTTCCCCACCGCCAAAGTCATCGCCGGTTATGACTTCACCGGTGAAGTTTGGCCCAACGGCGACCGCGCCGTAGACCCCGATCCACTGGATAAGGGCACTGGCGCCGGTCATGGCACGCATGTCTCCGACATCATCGCCGGACGCAACGGCGTTGCCCCGGGCGCCAAACTGATTGTTGCCAAGGCCTGCTCCTCTGTTTCCACGTCTTGCGATGGCGTCGGCCTGCTGCTGGGTGTGGATTTCATGCTTGACCCCAACGGCGACGGCAGCATGAGCGACAAAGTGGATGTGCTCAACCTGTCGCTTGGCTCCAGCTACGGCCAGAAGGAAGATGACCTGTCCTTCGCCCTCGCCAACGCGGTGAAACAGGGCGTCGTGGTGGTCACCTCGGCTGGCAACAGCGCCAACAAGCCCTACGTGGCTGGCTCTCCGTCTGTCACCCCTGAGATCATCAGCGTCGCGCAGACCGAAACCCCCGGCGCTGTGGCCATCCCGCTGGTGATTAATGCTCCTGCCGCGATTGCTGGCGTGTACTCCAACACCGCCACAGTTGAATGGGCGCCCATCGGCGCTGGCTTCACCGGCGACGTGGTTTTCATCGGCACGGCGTGCCCAGGCCAACCCCTGCTGGCCGACCCGACCGGTAAGGTGGCCCTGGTTGACCGCGGCACCTGCGCCATTTCACTCAAGACGGACGTTGCTGGCGATGCCGGCGCGATCGGTATGCTGCTCGGCCTGGTTGCCCCAGGCGATGCTGTCAGCTTCAGCTATGGCGGCGGCGAGAACATGATCCCGACGCTGGTCATCACTCGTTCCACTTCCAACCTGATTAAGAATGCCCTGCTCACCGATACGGTGAATGTCACCGTCAGCTCCGATGCTGGCATCCCACTGGTTGGCAGCATGGCCGCCACCTCTTCGCGTGGCCCCAGCTACAGCTACCAGGCCATCAAGCCTGATATCGGCGCTCCGGGCGCATCGGTTTCGGCTGTCTACGGCACCGGCACCGGTGAAGCTGCCTTTGGCGGCACCTCTGGCGCTGCCCCCATGGTTTCCGGCTCCGCGGCCCTGCTGCTGCAGGCGCGCCCCAAGCTGACGCCTGTTGAGGTCAAAGGCCTGCTGATGAACACGGCCGAGACCGAAATCTACACCAACCCGGCGCTGCTGCCCGGTGAACTGGCCCCCATCACCCGTATCGGCGGCGGCGAAGTCCGCGTCGACCGCGCGGTGGCTGCCATGACCCTGGCCGGCGACAAGAAGGCCGCGACCGCTTCACTGTCGTTTGGTTACCAACCCGTGCTGGGAAAGAAGACCTTCAGCAAGACGGTTGTGGTGCACAACTACACCAACAAGCTGCGCAAGTACACCCTCTCCAATGAGTTCCGCTACGCAGACGATGAGGAATCTGGCGCGGTCAAACTGAGCATGCCCAAGAGCATCACCGTTCCGGCCAAGAGCACGCGTGAGTTCAAGGTCACCCTGACCGTGGACGCCTCGAAACTGCCCAACTGGACACTGAATGGCGGCTCTCAGGGTGGCAACGGCAATCTGTTGAACCAGCATGAGTTTGACGGCTACATCTACATCAAGGACGCGATGGAAGAAGTGCACGTGGCATGGCACATTCTGCCGCACAAGTCTGCCAATGTGGTTGTTGCCCCCACCAAGCTCACCCTGGCCGGCAAACCCCGCATGGTCAAGTTGATCAATGCGCACGGCGCCGCCGATGGCGAAGCTGATATCTTCGCCTGGACTGGCTCGAGCAAGAAGATGCCGTCCTCCGAACTCCCCGGCCCCGGCGACAACTTCGCCGTGATCGACCTGCGCTCGGTCGGCGTTCGCCCGGTGATCATCGGTGAAACCGACGAAGGCTACGAATACGGTATCCAGTTCGCCATCACCACCTTCGGCATGCGCTCGCACCCTGCCTACCCGGCTGAATTCGATGTCTACATCGATGTCGACCGCGACGGCGTGGATGACTACGTGGCCTACACCGCGGAAAACGGCGGCTTCGCTGCCACCGGCCAGACCCTGGTCTACCTGGTTGACCTGGCCACTGGCTCCGGCGGAGCGTACTTCTACCTGGATGCCAGCCTGGATTCCAGCAACGCCATCCT
>CALDSL010000082.1 GCA_937920255.1 uncultured Anaerolineaceae bacterium
GGGGTTAGCGGTTTCGGTTTTGGCGGCACCAACGCGCACATCATTCTGGAAGAAACCCCGGTCGCGCCCGAGCCGGCCCCCGCGCTCGAAGCGCAGCGGCCTTTTGTGCTGCCCATTTCAGCCCATACGCCAGAAGCGCTGCGAGATCTGGCGCGCTCGTACAAGGCATTTCTGGCTGATCCTCAACAGGCCAGCCTGCTGGCGGATATCTGCTACACCGCCAGCCATAAACGCACCCACTTCGAGTACCGCGCGGCGGTAAGCGGGGAGACCGCGCAGGAACTGTCAGAGCGCATGAGCTGGATCGCGGATGGCAATCCGCGGCCGGGGGCTGCGCTGGGAAGCAACCCGCCCGGGCAGGCTGGCAAGCTGGCATTTGTATTCTCTGGCCAGGGGCCGCAGTGGTGGGGCATGGGCCGCAGCCTGATGGAATCCGAGCCGGTGTACCGGCAGACCATCGAACAGGTGGACCGCCTGTTACGCCCATTGGCTGGCTGGTCGCTGGTGGAAGAACTCAACCGTCCGGAAGCTGAAAGCCGCCTGGACCAGACCGAAATTGCGCAGCCGGCCATTTTTGCCCTGCAAGTGGCGCTGGCCGCACTATGGCAGTCGTGGGGCGTTGCGCCCCAGGCGGTCACAGGCCACAGCGTCGGCGAAATCGCCGCGGCGTATTGCGCCGGGGTGCTAACGCTGGAAGAAGCCGTGCGGGTGGTGTATCACCGCGCGCGGTTGATGCAGCGCGCCACCGGGCTGGGGAAAATGGCCGCGGTGGAACTTTCAGCAGAAGAAACCACGCAGGAAATTGCGCGGCTTGGTCTTTCGCAGCGGATCGCTGTGGCGGCGATTAACGCTCCGGCCTCTGTAACCATCTCCGGCGAAGAAGAAACGCTGGAAGAAGCGCTGCGCGCCTTCGAGCAGCGCGGGATCAATACGCGCCGCTTGCGGGTGAACTATGCCTTCCACAGCCCGCAGATGGAGCCGTTCCGGCTGGAACTGGCCCGGGTATTGGAACAGGTTGCCACCCACCCCGCCGGGAAATTACTGGTGTCCACGTTGAGCGGGAAACCCGCGCAGCCCGGCGATTATGATGCCGAGTACTGGGGGCGGAACATTCGCCAGCCGGTGCAATTTGCCGCCGCCGTGGATACGTTGATCCAGCAAGGTTTCACCACCTTTCTGGAGGTCAGCCCGCACCCGGTGCTGGCATCTTCGCTCACACAATGCCTGGAATTCGCGGAAAAAACGGGGGCTGTTGTAGCATCGCTGCGCCGCGGCCAACCGGAAGAGCAAACGTTGGGGAACGCGCTGGCAGAACTTTATGCAAACCAGATCAACCCGGATTGGGATGCCTGCAGCCCCGAGGGGCAAATCGTCTCGCTGCCGTTATTTCCGTGGCAGCGCCAGCGCTACTGGTTTGAGCCAAAAACCACCGCGCAGGTTCCCGTTCTCGCCGGTGGCACCGGCGTCCATCCGCTGCTCGGACAAAAACTCCTTTCTCCGGCGGTAAAAGGCACGCTGTATCAGGCCGCGTATTCTGCCGCGTTCCCAGCATTCCTCGCCGATCACCGCATCTATGATCATGTGGTTGTACCAGGCACAGCTTACCTGGAAATGGCGCTGGCCGCCTGCGCGCAGCAATTTGGCGACCAGCCGTGCGCTGTCGAAGATTTTGCCATCCATGAAGCGTTGCTTCTTCCAGATGGCGAAACCCGCGTGGTGCAGTTTATTTCCAGTGAGGGCAAACAGGAATTCGAAATCTACAGCCGCGAACTGTCCGCGGATACCTGGAAACAGCACGCATCCGGCCGCCTGGCGGAGCTGGCTGAACCGCTTCCGCGGCCGCCCTCCAGCCTGGAGCAGTGCCGCCGCGAATGCAGCGACCACATGCCGGTGGACGCCTTTTTCCAGCGCCTGGATGACCTGGGCATTCATTTTGGCCAAGGGTTTCTCGGGCTTTCGGAACTTTGGCGCACGCCTGACTGTCGCCAGACCCTGGCGCGCATCCAGCCGCCTTCATCAATCGAAGATGAACTCCTGCAGTACCGTATGCACCCTGCCCTGCTGGACGCATGTTTCCAAACCCTGGGCGCCACTTTTGTGATTGAAAGTAGCAATGACCAGGCCTGGCTACCGTTCGGCGTCGACAGCTTTGCCATCGACCATGTGGCGCAGGGTGAGTGGTGGTGCCACGCGGTGCTGCGCCCGGGCAGCCCAGACGAAGACCTGGCGAAAGGCGATCTGTACATATTTAACGACACAGGCGCGCTTTTTGGCGTGTTGACCGGCCTGACCTTACGGCGCGCTTCACGCAGCGCTCTGCAGCACGCGCTCAAGCAGACGGCGCTGCAAAACGCGCTGTACACGCTCGGTTGGCAGCCAGAAGCGCTGCCCGCTTCCGGTAAGCAGCTTACCGGCCGCACGCTGATTCTCAGCGATTCAACCGGAGTCGGACAAGCATTGGGGGAAATGCTGGAAACCAAACCAGTGACCATCACAGCCGGCGCAGCAACAGCCCAAACCGGCAGCGATACCGACCAACTTGACCCATCCGCGCCGGCAGATTTTCAGCGCCTTCTGCAAGAATTGCACGGCGAGCAGCCTGTAAGCAACGCCGTGTATCTGTGGAACATGGATGAAAACGGGGCGCACGCATGGGAAAATGGTTTGCAGGGGATGCTCCACCTGGTGCAAGCGCTGGCCAAACTGGAAAACCCGCCGCGTCTCTTCGTGGTCACGCACGGCGCGCAGGCATGGTTAAACGCCAGCCCACGCGTGGCGCAGTCGACGGCCTGGGGTCTGGGGCATACGGTCCAGCTTGAACACCCGGAACTGCGCTGCACGCTGGTCGACCTGGACCCAGCGGCGCTGCCGGCTGCCAATGCGCGCTGGCTGATGGCCGAACTCAACGGCCGCAGCGCCGAAGATCAGGTGCTTTACCGCAACGAGACACGCTATGCCGCGCGGCTCTCGCCGCGCCACGCTGCAAAAACCGACGCTCCGGTGGTTCACCTGCATGTGGCCAACCCCGGCGTGCTGGAAAACCTGCAGCTTGTTCCCAGCCAACGCCGGACGCCCGCGGCCGGTGAAGTGGAAATCCGCGTTTATGCCACCGGGGTCAACTTCCGCGATGTGCTCAACACCCTGGGCATGTATCCCGGCGCGAATGTTCCTCTCGGCGGCGAATGCGCCGGGGTGATCAGCGCCGTGGGAGCCGGAGTGACCGGTTTCAAGGTAGGCGACGCGGTGCTTGGCATCGCCATGGACAGTTTTGCCACGTACGCCCTGGCTGACGCCCGCCTGGTGGTGCGCAAACCACCGGAGTTGACGTTTGCCGAGGGGGCTTCGATCCCGAGTGTGTACCTCACAGCCTGGTACGGCCTGCATCACCTGGCGCAGATCCAACCCGGCCAGCGTGTGTTGATCCACGCTGCGGCTGGCGGTGTGGGAATGGCCGCCGTGCAACTTGCCAGGCAAGCCGGGGCGGTCGTTATTGGCACGGCCGGCAGTCCGGAAAAACGTGCGCTGATCGCCGCGCGCGGCGTGGACCACGCCCTCGATTCACGCACGCTCGCTTTCTCGGAACAGGTACTGGAACTCACCGGCGGGCAGGGAGCGGATATCATCCTCAACTCGCTGGCGGGAGATTTCATCACAAAAAGCGTAAAATGCCTCGCCACTGGCGGCTGCTTCCTGGAAATTGGCAAGCGCGATATCTGGACAGCCGACCAGATGGCTGCTGCCCGTCCGCAAGGACGCTACTTTGTTTACGACATGGCGCAGGTCTTTCTCGATCAACCGGAGTTAATCCACGATGCGCTGGAAGATTTGGTGCGTTCGATCGCTTCCGGCGAACTGGCCCTATCGCCGGTGCGCGTCTTCCCGCTCGAGCAGGCGCAGGAAGCCTTCCGCTTTATGGCGCAGGCCAAACATACCGGCAAACTGGTACTCACCCAGGAGCCGGACGCTCCCCAGCCGGTGACGCTAAACCCGGAAGGCGCGTATCTGATCACCGGCGGCCTGGGCGGGCTGGGACCGCTGCTTGCTCAGGGCCTGGTGGATGCCGGGGCGCGGCATGTTGCCCTGATGGGACTTTCCGAGCCGGCGCAACCAGCGCAGGCCGCGATTGACAGGCTGGTGGCGGGCGGCGCGCAAGTGCACGTCTTACTGGGCGACGTCACCGACGCAGACAGCCTCTCCCGCTGTCTGGAACGTTTCGGGCGGGATCTGCCACCGCTGAGAGGCATTATCCATGCGGCCGGCATGCTGCGTGACGGCGTGCTGGCCCAGCAAAGCTGGGAACAGTTCGCGCCGGTGCTGGCGCCGAAATCTACCGGTGTGCAGCAATTGCAGAAATTGACCCGCGGCCTGCCGCTGGACTTCTTCGTGCTGTTCTCCTCCGCCGCGGGGGTGATCGGCTCGCCGGGCCAGGGGAATTACGCCGCCGCGAATGCGTATCTGGACGCTTTCGCCCAGTGGAGCAGCGCGGCCGGCACCCCGATGTTGAGCATCAGTTGGGGTGGGTGGACCAGCGCTGGCATGGCCGCGCGGCTCTCGCAGCAGGACCAGCAGCGTTTTGCCCGCCAGGGCCTGGTGTCGCTGGAGCCGGATCAGGGCGCGCGGATTCTCACCGACCTGCTGGGCAGTAACGGGCACATCGTCGCTGTCCCCTTTGACTGGGATGCTTTTGTGCGCTCCTACGCAGACCGTCCCATCCCTCCGCTGTACCGCAATGTAACCCATGCGGCGCAGTCCAAAGCCGCCAAGGAAACCACCCACACTGTTGACATCCGCAAGCGGCTGGCGGAAGCGCCGGCCAGCAAGCGCCGCTCGCTGCTGCAGGCGCACCTGCGCGAGCATGCCATGCGCGTGCTCGGGTTGAGCGCCAGCTACAATCTGGATTCGCGCCAGCCGCTGCGCGACATCGGCATGGACTCACTCATGGCGGTGGAACTGCGCAACGCAATCAGCGCCAGCATGCAGCAAAAATTGCCCGCCACCTTGCTGTTCGATTTCCCGACCATCGAAGCGCTGACCGATTTCCTTGGCCCTCAGTTGTGGCATGAAACCAAAACCGCCCCCGAGCCCGTGCCGGCCGTGGAAAAAAACCCCGCGCCCTCAGCGGAGACTGCCGGGGTCGAGAACCTTTCAGATGAAGAAGCCGAGGCTTTATTGTTGGCCGAGCTTGAAAAATCCAAACGCAAGTAGAACCAGGTGCAGCCATGACATCGGATCCATCCTCCCAAGAGCTTTCCCCCATCAAACGCGCCCTGCTGGAAATACGCGAACTGCGCGCGCAGGTTGAGACGCTGGAACAGGCCCAAAATGAGCCGGTGGCGATCATCGGCGTTGGGTTGCGGTTTCCTGGCGGCGCGGTAGACGCTGAGACCTTCTGGCAGCTCCTGCGCGATGGGGTGGATACCGTGATCGACATTCCCTCCGAGCGCTGGGACATCCAGCAGTTCTACGACCCCGACCCGGCCAAGCCGGGCAAGATGACCACCCGCTACGGCACTTTCCTGGCAGATATCGACCGGTTTGACGCCGCGTTCTTTGGCATTTCCCCACGCGAAGCCACCAGCATGGACCCGCAGCAGCGCATCCTGCTCGAGACCACCTGGGAAGCGGTGGAAAATGCCGGGCTGGCGCCGGAACGGCTGTTCAACACACAGACCGGCGTGTTCGTCGGCATCGCCAATAACGATTACTTTCGCATGGTCGTGCGCGATCTGGAGAAAATCGACACCTACGCCAGCACGGGCGGCACGCTGAGTGTGGCCTCCGGGCGCATCGCCTACCTGTTGGGCTTGCGCGGCCCGGCAATTTCGATCGACACGGCCTGCTCGTCCTCGCTGACAGCGGTACACCTGGCCTGCCAGAGCCTGCACAGCAAAGAGTGTAACCTGGCGCTGGCCGGCGGCGTGAATTTGATCCTGACCCCCGAGGCCAACATTAACTTCTCGAAGGCCACGGGGATGATGGCGCACGACGGGCGCTGCAAGACGTTCGACGCCGCCGCCGACGGCTACGTGCGCGGCGAAGGCAGCGCGATGATCGTGCTCAAACGCCTATCCGACGCGCTGGCGGATGGCGACAACATCCTGGCGGTGGTGCGCGGCTCGGCCATCAATCAGGACGGCCGCAGCAGCGGCCTGACCGCCCCCAACGGGCCGTCGCAGGAGGCGGTGATCCGCGCCGCGCTGGCCAACGCCGGGGTGGAGCCGCGCCAGGTGAGCTATGTGGAAACGCACGGCACCGGCACCTCGCTGGGCGACCCGATCGAAGTGCAGGCGCTGGGCGCGGTGTACGGACAAGACCGCGACCCGGCGCGGCCACTGCAGATCGGCTCGGTGAAGACCAATGTCGGCCACCTGGAAGCCGCGGCCGGCATCGCCGGGCTGCTCAAGGCAGTCATAGCGCTGCAGCACGGCTACATCCCGCCCCACCTGCACTTCAAAACCCCCAACCCGCACATCGCCTGGGCAGATTACCCGCTGGCGATCCCCACCCAGGGCATGGACTGGGAGCCGGTCGACGGCCGGCGCATCGCCGGGGTCAGTTCGTTCGGCTTTAGCGGCACCAACGCGCACGTCATTCTGGAAGAGGTGCCGGCCGCCCTGGAAACCGCGCCGGAGGTCGACCCGCGCGCGCGGCTGGTGACGCTCTCGGCGCGCAGCGACAAAGCCCTGCGCGAGCTGGCCGGGCGCTACGTGGAATTTCTGGACCAGCGCGCGCTGACCCCGGCCGAGTTTGCCACCGCGGCGCGCATCACCGGCAGCGGGCGCTCGCACTACGCCCACCGCCTGGCGCTCAGCGCCGCCGACGCGCCGCAGTTGCGCCAACGATTGGAAGCCTTCCTGGCCGGCAAGGAAACCGGCGGCTGGTGGAAGGGTAAACAGGAGAGCAGCGAGCCTGCGCCGGTGGCGTTCCTGTTCACCGGGCACGGATCGCACTACGTCAACATGGGCCGCGCGCTGTACGACAGCGAACCGGTCTTTCGCGCGATGATCGACCGCTGCGACGCGCTGTTGCAAGGGCGCCTGCCGCGCCCGCTGCTGAGCGTGCTCTACCCGGACGCGGCCGAGGGCAGCCCCGAGTACCAGGCCGCGGTCGACTGCCTGAACGACATGACCTATGGCCAGCCGGCCATGTTCGCGCTGGAATGCGCGCTGGCGGCACTGTGGGGCTCATGGGGCATCCGCCCCGCGGCGGTGACCGGCCACAGCCTGGGCGAGTACGCCGCCGCCGTGACGGCCGGCATTTTCCGCCTGGAAGACGGGCTGGAATTGATCGCCGAGCGCGGCCGGTTGATGCAGTCGCTGCCCGAGGACGGCCTGATGGTGACCGTCTTCGCTGACGAAGCCAGCGTCGCCCGGCTGATCGAACCCCATTCCGCCGATGTATCCATCGCTGCCATCAACAGCCCGGAAACGATGGTCATCTCCGGTCAGCGCGAGGCGGTGCTGGCGCTGACCGACACGATCAACGCTCAGGGCATCCGTACCAAAGTGCTGAATATTTCGCGCGCGGCGCATTCCCCCATGGTCGAGCCGATGGTGGCCCCAATGGCGCGCGCCTGCGCCGGCAAGCAGTTCTCCATTCCCGAGGTCGAGTTCTTCTCGGCGGTGAGCGGCGAAGCAGTCAGCACGGAAATTGCCCGCGCGGATTACTGGCCGCGCCACCTGCGCCAGACGGTGCGTTTTGCCAGCGCCGTGCAGTCGATGTACGATGCGGGCTACCGCGTGTTTATCGAGATTGGCCCGCACCCGACCCTGATCAACCTGGGGCAGCGCACGCTGCCTGAAGGCGCGCAGTTGCTGTGGCTGCCGTCGCTTCACAGCAAAGCCGCCGATCGCGACCAGATTGTGGAGAGTGCCGCGCGGCTGTACGCCAGCGGCGCCAGCCTGGATTGGGATGCCTTCCACGGCCAGCCGCCCCACAATAAGATCCCGCTACCCACCTACCCGTGGGAGCGCAAGTCCTACTGGTGGAAGAGCGAAGCTCCCGCCGTCGCGCCATCCTCGCCGGTGTGGGAGACGGCTGTGACTGCCGGAAAGCGCCAGGCGCAGCAGGCTCCGCTGGAACTGGAAATCTCCACCTTCCCGGCCAAATGGGATGTGCTCAACCGCCTGTCGGCGACGTACATTGCCAACGCGCTGGTGCAATTGGGTGCATTCGCCAAGTCAGGCGAGCGCCACACCCCGCACACGCTGCTGGAACAGTTCAACATTCTGCCCACCTATCAGGCTTTGATGGCGCGCTGGCTGATGCACCTGACCAGTTGCGGCTGGCTGCAGTCCGGCGAGGACGGCGCGGCCATCGCCGCGCGGCCGTTGCAAGCTCAGCCACTGGAAGGGCTGCAAGCCGAAGCCCAGGCCTTGTTCCCCAATGCGCCCTACCTGACCGACTACATCGACGACTGCGGACAGCGGTTGGCCAGCATCATCACCGGCAAGGAAAGTCCGCTGGAAATGATGTTCCCGGGCGGGTCGATGCAGCGCGCCGAAGACCTGTATCAGAACTGGGCGCACGCGCGCTACTTCAACCATATCGTCGGCGTGGTGGCCGAAGCCGTCAGCCATGCCAATCCGGGGCGCGCGCTGCGCCTGCTGGAGATCGGCGCGGGAACCGGCGCCACTACCGCGGCGGTGCTGCCACTGCTGCCGCCCGGCCGCAGCGTGTACCATTTCACGGATGTGTCCGAGATGTTCCTCGACCGGGCGCGCAAGAAGTTCGCCGCCTACCCGTTCGTGCAGTATGGCCTGTTAGACGCCGAAAAGAGCGGGTTGGAACAGGGCTACGGCCAGGGCCAGTTCGATGTGGTCATCGCGGCCAACGTGATCCACGCCACGCGCAGCCTGAGCGAGACGCTGCAAAACACGCGCGGCCTGCTGGCTCCCGGCGGGTTACTGGTACTGTTCGAAGCTACCACACACCAGCCCTGGTACGATATCACCACCGGGCTGATCGAAGGCTGGCAGAGCTTTGGCGACGACCTGCGCGCCACTAGCCCGCTGCTTTCACCCGCGCAGTGGGAGCAGATTCTGCGCGCCGAAGGGTTTGAGGATGTAGTCAGCCTGCCGCCCGCCGGCAGCCCGGCTGAGGTGCTGGGCGAGTCGGTGATCCTGGCGCGCCCGCTGCACCAGGGCGAAGTAGTGGAAGCCAGTCTGCAACTAGACGGCGGCCACGCCACCGCCGAACCCGAACCGGAAGCGCTGCCGGGCGAAGCGCTGATGCTGCGGCTACGCGAAGCCCTGCCGGACGAGCGCAAAGACATCCTGCTCGACCTGGTACGCAGCCACGTGATCGGCGTGCTGCGACTGGACGCCGACGAAGCCCCCGACCGCAAAGCGCGCCTGATGGACCTGGGCGTCGATTCGCTGATGGCGGTTGAACTGCGCGGCCGGCTGAGCCTGAGCCTCAACCTGGAGCGCAAGCTGCCCGCCACCCTGATCTTTGACTACCCCACCATCGAGGCGATCACTGACTTCTTGCTGCGCGAGGTGCTGGTGTTCGACCAGCCCGAAGCGCCTGCCGCTGCAGCCGAAAGCGCGAAACCGCTGCCCACCACCAGCGTCGACATCGACAACCTGACCGACGAACAGGTGGAAGCCATGTTGTTAGCCAAGCTGAAGAAGATGAAATGAGCGAAAACCTTTCTCCCCTCAAGCAAGCCTTCCTGGCCATCGAAGAGCTCCAGGCCAAACTGGAAGCCGCCGAGCAATCCAACAAGGCCGCCAGCACGCCCATCGCGGTGATCGGTCTGGGCTGCCGCCTGCCGGGCGGCGCCAACGACCCCGAGACCTTCTGGAACAACCTCAAGAACGGGGTGGACGGCATTTGCGATGTGCCTGCCGACCGCTGGGATTCCGAGGCATTCTATGACGCCGACCCGGATGCTCCCGGGAAGAGCTATGTGCGCCAGTCGGGTTTTATTGACGGGGTGGACCAGTTTGACCCGCAGTTTTTTGGTATTGCCCCGCGCGAGGCGCATTCGATGGATCCCCAGCAGCGCATTGTGTTGGAGGTGGCCTGGGAAGCGCTGGAACACGCCGGGATCAATCCCGGCGGTCTGGGCGGCAGCCGCACGGGTGTCTTCCTGGGCATCGCCAGCGCGGATTACGCCAACCTGTTTATCAAAACCAACGACCCCACCGCGCTGGATACCTATTACAGCTCAGGCATCGCCCACAGCATCGCTTCGGGGCGCATCTCATATGTGCTTGGGCTGCAGGGGCCGAGTGTTTCCGTCGACACCGCCTGTTCGTCTTCGCTGGTGGCAACGCACCTGGCGGTGCAAAGCCTGCGCACCGGCGACAGCGACCTGGCGCTGGCGGGCGGCGTCAACCTGATCCTGCTGCCCGATAACCAGATTTCCTTCTCGCGGCTGCGCATGTTATCGGCTGACGGGCGCTGCCACACCTTCGACGCCAAAGCTGACGGTTTTGGCGACGGTGAAGGCTGTGGCGTGGTGGTGCTCAAACGCCTTCCAGACGCGCTGCGCGACGGCGACCGCGTCCTGGCGGTCATCCGCGGCTCGGCCGCCAACCAGGACGGCGCTTCCAGCGGTTTAACCGCCCCCAATGGACCCTCGCAGGAAGCCGTCATCCGCGCCGCGCTGGCCAACGGCGGCATCCAGCCGGCCGAAGTTGGTTACATTGAAGCGCACGGGACCGGCACCTCGTTGGGCGATCCGATCGAGGTGCGCGCCTTGGGCGCGGTGCTCAGCCAGGGCCGCCCGGCCGGCCGCCCGTTCTACCTGGGCTCGGTCAAGACCAATGTCGGCCACCTGGAAGCCGGAGCGGGCATCACCGCGTTAATCAAGACGGTGCTGGCGCTGCAGCACGGCGAAATCCCACCGCATTTGAACTTTTCGACGCCCAACCCACTGATCGCGTGGGATGAAATCCCCACCGTGGTGAACACCGAACTGGCGCCCTGGCCGGAAGGCTACGAGCGCCGCATCGCCGGGGTGAGCGCGTTTGGGTTCAGCGGCACGAATGTGCACCTGGTGCTGGAAGCCGCGCCGCAGCTCGAAGATCCGCAGCCGGCCGCGCAGGAGCGCCCGCAGCACCTGCTGACCCTCAGCGCGCGCAATGACGCCGCCCTGCGGGACATGGCCACGCGCTACCGCCAGTTCCTGCGCGAACAGCCGGTGGTACCCTTGGCCGATTTTGCCCACACGGCCAACGTGGGACGCGCCAAACTCGCCGCCCGCCTGGCCGTGGTGGCGCGCGATTCAGAGCAGGCCGCGCAGCGCCTGGACGACTTCCTGGCGGGTGAAGACACGCCCAGCCTGATCCACGGCGTGCACGAGGGCGGCGACCCGCCCAAGATCGCCTTCCTGTTCACCGGGCAGGGCGCGCAGTACGTGGGCATGGGACGCCAGCTCTACGAAACCCAGCCGGTGTTCCGCGCCGCGCTTGACCGCTGCGACGCCATTTTGCGCGCGCACCTGGGCGAATCGCTGCTCGCTATTCTTTACCCGCCCGATGGGGACGAAGCCGCAGGCAAAATTGACCAGACCGCCATCACCCAGCCGGCGCTGTTCGCCATCGAGTGGGCGCTGGCGCAGGTGTGGATGTCGTGGGGCGTGACGCCTGCGGCAGTAATGGGCCACAGTCTGGGCGAGTACGTGGCCGCGGTGCTGGCGGGCGTGTTCAGCCTGGAAGACGGGCTCAAGTTGATCGCCGCCCGCGGGCGGCTGATGGGCGCGCTGCCCGAGGGTGGCGCGATGGCCGCGGTATTTGCCCCGGCCGAAGCGGTACAGCAGGCCATCGCCGGCCAGCCGCGCGTGTCGATCGCGGCGGTTAACGGGTTGGACAGCACCGTGGTTTCCGGCGACCGCGAGGCGGTGCAGGCGGTGCAGGATGCGTTCGCGCAGCAGGGGATCAAATTTAAGCCGCTGAACGTAAGCCACGCCTTCCACTCGCCGCGCATGGACCCCATGCTGGACGAATTCGAACGCATCGCGGCGGAAATCACCTATGCCAGCCCGAAAATTCGCTTTATTTCGGACGTGAGCGGGGAATTCGCGCGCGGCGCGCAGATCGCCAACCCGCGCTACTGGCGCGATCACGTGCGCCAGCCGGTGCAGTTCCTGGGCTCGATCCAGACCCTGTACCGCGAAGGTTTTGACGTTTTCGTCGAGATCGGCCCCAACCCGACCCTTTCCGGGATGGGCCAGCGCATCCTGGCCGACCCCGGCCGCCCGCTGACCTGGGCCACCTCGCTCAAGCAGAACCAGGACGACTGGGCGCAGATACTGACCGGTCTGGGGCGGGTCTTCGCCGCCGGCGGCAGCGTCGACTGGGCCGCGTTTGACCAGCCCTACCCGCGCCGGAAGCTAGCGCTGCCCACCTACCCGTTCCAGCGCAGCCGCTACTGGGTCAAATTTGAGACTCCCCAGGCCGGCGCGCCACGCTCCGCAGCCCGTGCCGTTCGCGCGGTGCACCCGCTGCTGGGCGAGCGATTGCGCTCGCCGTCCAGCACGGTCACGTTCCAAAACTGGCTGGACAGCGCCGCGTTCAGCTTCCTCAACGACCACCGCATCGAAGGCAGCGCGATCCTGCCCGGCACGGCCTTCATCGAAACCGCGCTGGCGGCGGCCAAACTGTACTTCCAGGACGAGCCGCGCCTGGTGGAGGATCTGACCATCCACACCGCGCTGATCGTGCCAGACGGCGAAGAACACCTGCTGCAGGTTGTGCTCACGCCCGGTGATGACGGCTCGGTGCAGATGGAAGTATACACACAGGCCGGCGAAAAAGACCCCTGGCTGCGCCACGCTTCGGCGGTGCTGCGCGCCCAGCCCGCCGGTTCACCCACGGCGGTGGAGGCGCTGGAAACGATCCAATCGCGCTGCGATCAACACCGCGAACGGGATGAGCACTACCAGCAGCTAATGGACAGCGGGCTGACGTTTGGCGACGGGCTGAAAGGCGTGCAGGAAATCTGGCGGCGGGATGGGGAAGCCCTGGGGCGCATCGCCCCCACCGCAGCCGTGGTAGCCGAAAGCGGCTACCTGATCCACCCCTCGCTGCTGGACGCGCACTTGCAGATGATGGCGTCGGCCTTGCCCGCGGGCCAGAATATCTACCTGCCGCTGCATTTCGAGAAGATCGAGCGCTATAACGCGGCCGCGCCGGTGTGGAGCCATGTGCACATCAGCGGCGGCGCGGGCGGTGAGACAGTCCACGCCGATCTGACCCTGCTGGACGAATCCGGCCAGCCGGTGATGGCGCTCCACGGTATAACCCTCAAGCGCGCCGACCGCGCCAGCCTGCACCAACCCGGCAAAGACCCTTACGCCAACTGGCTGTACCAGGTTGCCTGGCACCCGGCCGCGCTGGAAGCCGCGCCGCAGGCCAGCATCATATCGCCGTCTCGGTTGGCGACGCAACTCGACCCGACTCTGGCGCGGCTGTACCGCGAAAACGGTCTAGACGAGTACCTCAACGACGTGCTGCCCGATTTTGACCGGCTGTCGAGCATGTATATCAACAACGCCCTGCTCAAGCTGGGCTGGCGACCAGCGGTGGGGCAGCGCTTTACTGCCATCGAACTGGCCGAACAGCTGAAAATCATCCCCCAGCACCGCCGGCTGATCGGCTACCTGCTGCGTATTCTGCAGGAAGACCGTATCCTGCGCGCGGGCGAGGACGGAAGCTGGGAAGTACTGCGCGTGCCGCAGGCCGAAGACGCCAAAGCGCTGTACACCTCGCTCCTCAAAGTATTCCCACAGTACGAAGGCGAGCTGGAAGTCACCGGACGCTGCGGCGCGGCGCTAGCCGAGTGCCTCAACGGCACGGCCGACCCGCTGCAGTTGATCTTCCCCGGCGGCAGCCTGGACACGGCCGAGAAGATCTACCAAAAATCGCCGGCCGCGCTAACCTACAACGGATTGATGCGCGAAGTCGTCGCCGCGATCCAGGCGCTGACCGCCGCGCCGAAACAGCCTGGGCAAAAGCTGCGCGTGCTAGAAATCGGCGCGGGGACGGGCGGCACCACCAGTTTTGTCGTCCCGCTGCTACCCGCTGACGACACCGAATACACCTTTACGGATATATCCCCACTGTTCCCGGCCAAGGCCAAACAGAAGTTCAGCCAGTACGGGTTTATGCGCTACCAGGTGCTGGACATCGAAAAAGACCCGGCCGGGCAGGGGCTGGAAGGCCAGCAGTTTGACCTGATCCTGGCCGCCAACGTGATCCACGCCACGCAGGACCTGCGTACCACGCTGCGCCACGTGCGCCAGTTGCTGGCCCCGGGCGGTCAGTTTGTGATGCTGGAAGTCACCGCGCCGCAGCGCTGGGTGGATATCACCTTTGGGCTGACCGACGGCTGGTGGCGCTTCGTGGATAAAGACCTGCGGCCGGATTACCCGCTGCTCTCTCGCGCGCGCTGGATCGCGCTGCTGCAGTCGGCCGGTTTTGCCGAGGCGGACACTGTGCCGCAGATCGGCGGGGAAGTCGAGCGCAGCGTGCTGGAAGAAGCGGTCGTCATCGCCCGCGCCCCGGCCGCATCCGACGCGCTGGGCGCCGGCTGGCTGATCACCGGCGGCGTGCAGGCCGAGGCCGAACTGGCTGCCGGCCTGGCCGCCCGGCTTGGAAATGCAATGGTACTGGATGACACCGCGCTGGCGGAACTGCCCAAACGCATCGGCGCGGCGGGCGCGCTGCGGGGCGTGATCTTCCTGGGCGAAACGGCGGACGTGCTCGCCGCGCCGGAAACCGGCCAGGTGCGCGGTGATCTGCGTAGCCTGCTGGCGGTATCGCAGGCGTTGGTGAGCGGAACATTCGATGCGCCGCCGCGGCTGTGGGTGGTGACGCGCGCGGCGCAGGCCGCCGTCGAAGGCGACATTCCCGACCCGGCGCAGGCCGGGCTGTGGGGCTTTGCCAAAGGCGCGGCCATGGAACACCCAGAGCTGAGTTGGACGCGCATCGACCTGGATGGGGATGAGCCGAATCCGGTTGAAGCCGTGCTGGTCGAGCTTGCCCAGCCTGAAAACGCGCCCGGACGCGAAGAAGAGATCGCGCGCCGCGGCGGTCAGCGGCTGGCCGCGCGGCTGGAACACCACAGCCTCCCCAGCGGGGAAGCCGAGCCGAAAGCCCTGACGCTGGCCCAACCCGGCGCGCTGGACACGCTCCACTGGCACCCCATGCGGCGGCGCAAACCCGGCCCGGGCGAGGTGGAAATTCGCGTCCAGGCCAGCGGGCTGAACTTTAAGGACCTGATGATCGCGCTCGGCATGGTTCCCGGCGCGGATACACCCCTGGGCGGCGAGTGCGCCGGTGTGGTCAGCGCGGTGGGCGAAGGCGTGACCCACCTGCACCCGGGCGACCCGGTGATGGCGGTCGCAACCGGCAGCTTCGGCAGCCACGCGATGGCCCCCGCGGCGTTCGCCGCGCGCATCCCCGCCAACCTGAGTGTGGCGCAGGCCGCGTCGAATCTGATCCCGTATATCACCGCCAGCTACGCGCTCAACCATATCGGCGGAATGAAAGCCGGCGACCGCGTGCTGATTCACAGCGGCGCGGGTGGGGTCGGACTGGCGGCCATTCAACTGGCGCAACGCGCCGGCGCGGAGATCTTCGCCACCGCCGGCAGCCCCGAAAAACGCACCTATTTGCAGTCGCTGAGCGTACCGCATGTGATGGACTCGCGCTCGCTGGACTTCGCCGCGAAGGTGAGAGACATCACCAGCGGGCGCGGAGTGGATCTGCTGCTCAATTCGCTGGCGGGCGATTTCATCCCCGCCGGGCTGGGGATCACCGCGCAGGGCGGGCATTTCCTCGAGATCGGCAAGAGCGGGCTGCTCACCGATCAGGAAGCCGCCGAACGCTGCCCTGGGATTCACTATCACGTAATCGATTGGACCGAACAGGCGTTGAGTCAGCCGGAACTGATCAGCGCCATTCTGAACGAGATTGTGTCCGGGCTGGCAAGCGGCGCGCTGCGCCCGCTGCCGGTCAAGACCTTTCCGGCCAGCGACGTGGTGAACGCCTTCCGCTACATGCAGGCAGCGCGCCACACCGGCAAAATCGTCATCCAGCAGACGGCGGACATCAGCCTGCCCATCGTGCGCTCCGACGCGGCCTACCTGGTCACCGGCGGACTGCGCGGGTTGGGCCTGCTCACCGCGAAGTGGCTGGTGGAACAGGGCGCCTGCGCGGTGGCACTGCTTGGCCGCAGCGCGCCCGCAGCCGAAACGCAGGAAGAACTGCGAAAGCTGGAAGCGCGGGGGGTGAAAGTGCTGGTGCTGCAAGGTGACGTCTCGGTGGAAGCCGACGTCCGCCGCGCGCTGGAACAGATCGCGCGCGAGTTGCCGCCGCTGCGCGGGATCATCCACTCCGCCGGGCGGCTGGACGATGCCGCGCTCACCAATCAGACCTGGGCGCGCTTCGAAAACGTGCTGGGACCCAAAATCACCGGCGCGGCGCTGCTGGATACCTGCAGCGCGCACCTGCCGCTGGACTTCTTTGTGGCCTATTCTTCGATCGCGTCGGTGTTTGGCTCGCAGGGACAGTCGAACCATACCGCCGCCAACGCCAGCATGGACGCGCTGATCCACGAGCGGCGCGCGCGCGGCCTCCCCGGTCTGAGCATCAACTGGGGCGTGTGGGCCGAAGTCGGCATCGCAGCCGGGATGGGTCAGGTGGAGCGCGGGGCCGAGCAGGGTATCGAAAGCATCCACCCACAGGACGGCATGAAGATTTTAGACCGGCTAATGCGATCGCCCGCTGTGCAGGTAGTGGTCAACCCGGTCAACTGGCCGGTGTTCCTCAAACGCTACAGCGAGAACGTGCCGCCGCTGCTGCGCAGCCTGGCCGCTGAAAGCGCGCGCGCCGCAACCCGCGCCGCCGCGCACCAGACCGAAGCCGCCCGGCCGGCGGCTCCGGCGCAGCCCGAATTCCTGCGCCAGCTGGCCGAAACCCCGGCTGACCGCAAGCCGGTGGTGCTGTTGAATTTTGTGCAGAAACAGGCCGCCAAGGTGCTGGGTCTGGAAACCAGCGCCGTGGGCGAACATACTCCGCTCAACGAAATGGGTTTGGACTCACTCATGGCGGTCGAGTTGCGCAACCTGCTGGGCAAGGCGCTGGACCTCAAGCGCCCGCTGCCGGTGACGATGGTGTTTGACTATCCCACCATCACCGCTATCCGCGACTACCTGGCCAGAGATGTGCTTAACCTGCAGACCGAAACGCCAGCCGCCAGTTCTACGTTAACAGAAAAGACAGCGGTTGATGGCAAGTCTGCCATGCTGGAAAGCATCGAAGATCTGTCCGACGATGACGTCGACCGGCTGCTGGCCGAAATGAATAAAGGGAAGAAGTGACCCATGAGTGATTTCTACGAACGCATCAACAACCTCTCGCAAAAACGGCTGGTATTGTTGGCAATGGAACTGCAGTCCAGGTTGGAGGCGCTGGAAGGCGCGCCGGCTGCTCCATCCGCCGGCGAGCACGATATCGCCGTGATCGGCATGAGCTGCCGCTTCCCGGGCGGCGCCAACAGCCCCGAGGCTTTCTGGCAGCTTTTGCAGGAAGGGCGTGATGCGGTCACCGTCATCCCGCGCGACCGCTGGGACGCGGACGCGTATTTTGACCCGGACCTCGAGGCGGATGGCAAAATGTCCACCCGCTGGGGCGGGTTTATGTCGGGCATTGACCAGTTCGACCCGGCCCTGTTTGGCATCACCCCGCGCGAAGCGGCCACGATGGACCCGCAGCAACGCATTATCCTCGAGGTGAGCTGGGAAGCACTGGAACGCGCCGGCTATGCCCCCGACCGCCTGGCGGGCACTTCCACCGGGGTGTTCGTGGGCGCCTGCAACGGCGATTACGGGCACATGCTGATGAACACTGAACTGGAAACGGTGGACATGTATATGGCCACGGGCGGAGCGCACAGCGTGATCTCCGGGCGCATCGCCTA
>CALDSL010000083.1 GCA_937920255.1 uncultured Anaerolineaceae bacterium
AATATTACCCGGTGCTGGAAAGCCCCAACAATGTGGGCGGGCTGGGCGCGCTGAAGGAATGGCTGCGGCTGCGCGAGCGCGCCTTCACCCAGGAGGCGCGCGAGTATGGGCTGCCCTCGCCCAAAGGCATCGCGCTGATTGGCATTCCCGGCACGGGCAAGAGCCTGACGGCCAAGATGATCGGCGGGTTGTGGCGCATGCCGCTGCTGCGGCTGGACGTGGGTGCTCTGTTTGGCAGCCTGGTGGGCGAATCGGAGGAGCGCGCGCGGCGCGCACTGCACCTGGCCGAAACGGTGGCCCCATGCATCCTGTGGATCGACGAGATCGAAAAGGCGCTGGCGCACGGCGGGTTGGATGCCGGCACCAGCACGCGCGTGTTCGCGAATATCCTCACCTGGATGCAGGAAAAGACCGCGCCAGTGTTCGTGGTGGCCACCGCCAATGACATCAGCAGCATTCCACCCGAGCTGCTGCGCAAGGGCCGTTTTGACGAGATTTTCTTCCTCGACCTGCCAACGCCGGAAGAGCGCAAGGAAATCTTCGGGGTGCACCTGCGCAAACGCCGGCGGCTTCCGGAAGACTATGACCTGGAAAAGCTGGCCGAATTGTCCGAAGGCTACGTGGGGTCGGAAATCGAGCAGGCCATCATCGAGGCCATGTATTACGGCTTTAACGACAACCTGCGCGAGTTCACCACCGAGGATATCCTCATCGCGCTGGAGCGCACCGTGCCGCTCTCGGTAGCGCAGCGCGAGAACGTGGCCGCCCTGCGTTCCTGGCTGCTGGAAGGCCGCGCGCAGTCGGCGTCGTTCTCGCTGGCGCAGGAAGCTGAGCACCAGTTTGTGAAGATCGTGCGCGGCGACGCTGCCGCGGATGACGCCCAGTAAACCCCGGGCATGGCGCGCAGACCGGCCCCCGCTTCGCCCCCGAAGGATACCGCCCAGCACTGGCGGTCGGTGCTCAACAACCGCATCCCGCTGGCAGGCGGCTGGCTGCGGGTGCAGTCCACCCTGGCGCTGATCAAATTGTCGCTGGCCGGCGATATTATGGCTACACGCATTTTAGCGCAGGCGCTGGACAACCACGATGACGCCAATATCCGCCAGATGGCACGCCGTCACCTTTCCGGCGAGCTGCCCGTGCTGGCGCTCGATGCCGTATGGCAGGTGTGGGCCGAAGGACGCCGCCCGGCGTTGACGGCGCTGCTGTTACAGCACAACCGCGCGGCCAGCAAACCGCCACGGCTGGCAGCCTACAGCGCCCTGATGTTAAACAATGAAAACCTTTTACACGACGCAGCGCCGAACTGGGTTGCCTTTCTGGTCGACGCATGCTTTGATAGCGATACGACCATTGCCGCCCGCGCACGCTATGCCGTAGCGCACCTCGAGCGCGAGGAAAGCGCCGCGGCCCTATGCGCCTTGTGGGTCGAAACCCGCAGCCCGGTGCTGGAAGATGCGCTGGCCCAGGCCGCCTACCAGCCGATGCAGCCCGCCACGGTGAGCGTGCCGGTGGCGCTCAAATTTAACCGGCTGGAGCTGGTCACCCGGCGCGGGCCGGACGTGCTGCCAGTGCTGCTGGCCTTGTGCGAAGACGCGGAAGGGGAGATGCGCGAACGCGCGCGCTTTTGCCTGCTCAATTTGCAGTCGCAGACCTCGGTGAACGCGCTGTGCGCGGCCTGGCTGGAGAAACGCACTCCCCTGCTGGAAAGCGCCGTGGTCCAGTCGCGCTATGTAGCCAGCAAGCCGCCCCGGCTGCGGCTGTACAGCGCGCTCAAAGCCGGGCGCGTGGATGTGGCCGAGAAAACCCGCCCAGACGGCGTGGCGGTGCTGCTGGAAGCCAGCGGCGACGCGGACGGCGAGATCCGCGCGCGGGCGGAGGCGGCGCTGCGCGCCTTACGCGCGACGGAAGCCCAGGAAGCGCTGTGCCGGGCGGTGATCGAGCGCGACCACCCGCTGGCGCGCCAGATTTGCGCCGAAATGGATTACCTGCCCGCCCTGCCGGAACAGCGCGCGCTATTTTTCTTTATCACCGACCAGTGGGATGCCTACGAAACGCTGGATTTTGACCAGCGCATGCTCAACGCGGTGTACGAAACCAGCAACGCCGAGCTTCGCCAGCGAATTTTGCGCAAAGTGCAGCAAGCTGGGCGCACCAGTTTCCTGAACATCGTCACCGGCGCGGATGACCGCGCCCGCGCCGCGCAGATGACCTCCATCGAAGCCGAAATGCTTATGCGGGTGCTGAGCAACAACGCCGAGTGGGAGCGGTTGTGGGGCCTGGCGCAGGTGCTGGCACTGCCGCAAAGCGTGGAAATCGTGCGGCGGCTGTCGCGCGAGGGCTGGCAGCCCATGGACGCGCTGGAACAGGAAGTCTACGCTTCACTGGTGCGGTTGGCGGGCAGCGAGATGCTCTACACCGGCGCCGAACTGGCCGAGGCGCTGCCGCTGGCCGTCCGGCGCGCGCGGCTGCGCGTCCACGGGCGGGTCAACGGCATCAGCTTTGCTCCCCATGCGCCGCACCTGGCCATCGGCAGCAGCGGAAGGCGCGTGGCCGTGTGGAACTACCAGACGGCCAGCATGGAGCGCGTGTGGAAAGACTTCGCGCATTCGATAGGCGAAGTGGCTTACACCTCCGGCGGGCTGCTGCTGTGCGCCGAGCGCTCCACCGGCGGGGAATGCTGCGCGGTGTATTCACTGGATGGCGAGCAGCCGGCTGAGGTGGGGTCGCATTTTGGCACGGTGACGGTGCTGGAAGCGCTGGACGAGCGCAGCCTGTTCAGCGCCGGGCGAGACGGTCGCGCCGTGGTGTGGAATATCGCCGGACGGAGCCTGATGCGCGAACATACTCTGGCCGATTGGCCACGCGCGGGCTGCGTCTCGCCGGACCGGGCGCGGGTGATGCTGCTGCACGACCGCATCGAGACGCTGTCAGCCGCCAGCCTGGAGCCGCTGCCCGAACATTCGATTGGCCGGCTGCCGCAAAGCAACCGCAGCGTGCTGCGTTGCGCGGCCTTGCTGCCCGGCGATGGGCAGATTCTGGCGGGGCAGTTCAACGGGCAGGTAATCCATTACTACTACAATGGCGGTCACCGCGCGCGGGCAAAGGTGCTTACGGCGCACCCCAAGCCGGTGGAAAGCGTGCTGCTGCTCCCCGGCCGCAGCATCGCCGCCACCGCCGGCGCGGAAGGCGAAGTGCGGCTGTTTGCGCTGCCCTCCCTGCAGCCGGCTGGCAGCATCCACGCCGGCGACGGCGCGCGGCTGACCTCGCTGCACGCCTCCCCCGACGGCGCCTTCCTGGCCACCGGCAGCAACCAGCCCAGCCTGGCCCTGTGGGATTTACGCGTGCAGGACATCCCAGCGCTGTTCAACACGCCGGCGGGAAGCATTATGCCCAGCCAGATGGCGCTGATCAACACCCTGGCCGGTTACGCGGAAAACCTGCCCGAGCCTGTGATCAACACCCTGCGCTACCTGCAAACCCTGCTGCAGCACCGCTTCCGCTACGATATCGAAGTCAGTGACGTAGCCACCATCCAGGTGGGCGAGTTTGACGTTTTCCTTGATTAAGGGGATAATCGAAGGTCGATGAGCGAACACAACCCTGCCCCCACCCGCCCCACCGATGATCTGCTGGCCCTGCGCCAGCAGCTTCAATCTGCGCAGCTAGAGCTGGAAGCGCGCGCCCGCGCGATCCGCGGCCTGACCGCCGAACTGGACGCCATGCGCGCGCGCCAGGACGAGCGCGCGAGAGAGAGCGCCGGCAGCCAGCTCGAAAGCGTGCTGCGCGACGCGGCCACCCCCGCGGCGCAGCTTGCCGCCCAGGCCTACCTGCTGGAGCAGCAAGGCAAGCCGGTGCAGGCGCGGGATATCCTCAACGTGGCGCGGCGGCTGCTGCGGGCGCTGGAAAAGCACGGCCTCACACTGGATGGCGAGCCGGGCGGCGAGGTGCGTTTTGACCCTGACCGGCACACCCCGCTCAGCGCGCAGTCCGGGCTGCAACCGGGGCAGCGCGTAGTGGTTCGCTTTCCGGGCGCCAGCTTTGACGGCAGGATGCTGACCCGCGCGGCGGTGGAAGCGGTCGAGGAGCAGGCATGACGGGACGCATGGCGGTCGATTTTGGCACGTCGAATACGGTGGTCACGCTGTGGAACGAAACTGCGCGCGAGGGCCAGCCGCTGCATATCCCCGATTTTGGCCGCCAGCAGATGCAGGGCAGCGAGACCATCTCGGTGGTACCTTCGCTGATCCATTACGCGGATGAGAACCGGCGCTGGATCGGCAATCAGGTGCTACAAAAAGGGCTGTACCACTCCAACCACACCTTTCGCTGGATGAAGCGCTATATCAGCAACCGCAGCCCATACCGCGTGCGCTGGAATGGGAAGGACATCACCCCATTCACCGCCGGGCAGGATTTTTTGTCGACGGTGCTGTTGATTGCCGGGCAGGAAATCGGCATCGGCGAAGAGGAAATTGGGTTGAGCGCGCCGGTCGAAGCCTACGAGCATTACGAGAACTGGCTGGCCACGGTGGCCGAAAGCGCCGGTATGCCGCGTTTCCGCATCATCGACGAGCCGTCGGCGGCGGCGCTGGGCTACGGGGCGCACATCAAGCCCGGCAACACCTACCTGATCTTCGATTTTGGCGGCGGCACGCTGCACGCCTCGGTGGTATTGATGGAACCGGAAGAGCAGTGCACTTCGGGACGGCGCTGCCGCGTGCTGGGCAAAGCCGGCATGTCGATCGGCGGCACCAGCATCGATTCGTGGCTGTTCCAGGAAGTACTGCGGCTCAACGAGCGCCACGATTCCGAAGAAGATATTCGCCGCATCAGCAACGCGCTGCTGGTGGAATGCGAGCGCGTGAAGGAAGAGCTTTCCTTCGCGCCCGAGGCTGACCTTACCGTGGTCAACCCGGACACCGGCGCGGTGATCAGCGCCGAATTTACCACCAGCAGCTTTGAAGAAATCCTTGACCGGCAGGAGCTGTTCACGCGCATCAACCAGACCGTGCGGCTGGCGCTGAAAGACGCCGCCGAGCGCGGATTTAATGAAGACGCGATCCAGTCGGTATTGATGGTGGGTGGCAGCAGCCAGATCCCCTCCGTGCAGCGCACGCTGCGGCAGATGTTCGGGCGCGAGCGGGTGCACGCCAACCGCCCGCTGGACGCGGTGGCGCGCGGCGCGGCGGCTTTTGTGGCCGGCGTCGATTTTTACGACCACATCCAGCACGATTACGCCATCCGCTTTGTCAACCAGCACAAGGGCGAGTACGATTACCGCGTGCTGGTGGAACGCGGCACGGCCTACCCCACCGAGCAGCCGGTGGCCAAGCTGACAATCAAGGCCGCCTATGACGGGCAGCAGCAGCTTGGCATCACCATTTTTGAAATCGGGCAGCAGTACAAAAAGATCGGGCAGCCGGTGGAGCTGGTGTTCGACCCGGGCGGCGCGGCGCGACTGCAGCAGCTCACCGCGCACGAAGAAGAGCAGCGCTCGCTGTTCTGGATGAACGAGAAAAGTCCCACCTTCCTGGTCGCCGAGCCCCCGGCGGCGCAGGGCGAAGCGCGCTTCGAGGTGGAATTTCACATCGACGAAAACAAACGGCTGGTCATCAACGCCCGTGATTTGAAATCCGGGCAGTTGACCCACCAGCATTATCCGGTAGTCAAGCTCACCTGATAGGAGGCAAGTATGTCGCATTTTTCGCGGTTGAAAACGCAGATCGTGGAGAAGGAATATCTGATCCTGGCGCTCAAAGACCTGGGTTACCAGGTGGAAGAAGGGCCGTTGGATTTACGCGGCTTTGGCGCGCAGTCCACGAAGGTTGACCTGCGCGTGCCGCTGCGTTTAAGCGGCGATATCGGCTTCCGCAAGTCCGGCGAGCACTTCGAGATTATCGCCGACTGGTGGGGTGTGCGCGGGATCAAGCAGAAAGAATTTGCCGATGCCGTGGCGCAGCGTTATGCCTACCACGCCACCCGCGCCAAGCTGGAGCAACAGGGTTTCACCCTGGTAGAAGAAGAAACCGGCGAAAAAGGCCAGATTCGCATGGTGCTGCGCCGCATGGTGTAATGGGTGGAGGACGCGATGGAACTGCAAGAGATTGAAATCACGATCAACAAAAACGGGCAGGTGGAAGTGCACGTGCGCGGCGTAAAAGGCGAAGCGTGCCTGGATATCACCCGGCCGGTGGAAGCAGCGCTGGGGGGAGAAATCATCCTGCGCGAAATGACGCCGGAAGCGGCCGAGCCGCCCGACCAGGCCATCGATGACCAGCAAAGGCTGGGGCAGGGGTAAACCAGCGTGCGCGATGACGTTCTGCGTCTCCACCACTTTCTTCCGCTGAGCGGGGTCAACGGGCCCGGCCGGCGCGCCGTGCTATGGGTGCAGGGCTGCACCCTGGGCTGCCCGGGATGTTTCAACCCAAAAACGCACGCCGGTGAGCGCGGGGAAACAGTGACGGTGGACGCGCTGTTGGAGCGCATCCGCGGGCTGGAGGGGCAGATTGAAGGCATCACCATCAGCGGGGGAGAGCCGCTGCAGCAACGCCGCGGGCTGGAAAAGCTGCTTCGCCGCGTGCGCGATGAGAGTAGCCTGTCGGTGGTGGTGTTCAGCGGCTACACCTGGGAGGAGATCCAGGCCATGCCGCGCGCGGACGAACTGCTGGGATTGATCGACGTGCTGCTGGCCGGGCGCTACGACCAACGCCAGCGCGTGGCCGACGGGCTGCTCGGGTCGGCCAACAAAACCATTCACCTGCTCTCGCCGCGCTACAGCCTGGCCGACCTGGACGCCATTCCGCAGGCGGAAGTGATTGTCGGCGCAGACGGCGAATTATTCATCTCGGGCATCGACCCGCTGCAGTGGCAGTCTTGAAGAGCGCACAATGACCCTGGAACCGGAAACCCGCAAACTGCTCTCGGATCTGCTGCGCAACCCGGCCGGTGAAACCGGCCTTCCGCCCGCGCTGCAGGTTGAACTGCTGCACAAGGGCGCGGTGATCAGCCTGCGCCAGGATGGCGGCGAGGAAGCGGTGCATGCGCTGCGTGACGTGTGCCTGATGGGAGAGATCGACGCGGCGCAAAGCCTGGCGCTGGACGCGCTGGCGCAACTGGCCAGCGAAGGCAACTCGCACGCGCTGGAAGCCCTGCTGCTGCTGGCGCTGGAACACGATTTTCTCCCCGCGCAGGTGCTGGTTTCGGAGCGCGGGCTGCAGGCGCCGCAGCCAGGGCGGCAGGCGGCGCTGGAGCTGATCACCGGGCAGGTGGAAAAAGTGCGCAAGCAGGACTTGCGCCAGCTCACCGGGTTTGTGCTGGATGAAGCCAGCGGAGCGCTGGCCGGACGGCTGCTGGCGGCGGCGAGCAAAGCCGGAATGACGGCCTGGGTGACGATTGTGGACGCGGTGCGCAGCCCGGGCACGGAAAGCGTTGAGAAACTGCTGGCGCGCTACCCCACCCTGCCCCCGGCGGAGCGCGATATTGCCCGACATCTGTTGGAGCGCGCGGCGCTGGCCGGGGAAACCCACGCCCAGGAAACACTCTCCAGCCTGTATATCCGCTACGAGGATATCCCGGCGCGGGACGTGGCGGTCAAGAACAATTTCGCCCCGCGCGAGCCGGTGCAGCGCGCGCTGTTCCTGTTCCTGGCGCAGCAGTGGCAGGCGTATGAGACGCTGGACTTCGATCACCGGCTGCTGGTGGCAGCCTACGAAACCGCCGATATGACCATGCGCAAGCGCCTGCTCGACATTTCGCGCCAGAGCGGTCAGATGGACTGGTTTGACCGGCTTTCAGGTCCCAACCGCACGCGCTGGCTGCGCGACCTGAGCGACGCTGACTGGGAAACCGCGATCAACGGGCTGCTGGGCGCGGGACGCAGCGAGGAATTGTGGCGGCTGGGCCAGCTTTCCTCGCCGCTGTGGAGCGCGAACATTTTGACCCGCCTGCATGATTCCGGCTGGCAACCCGAACAGGCCCACGAACGCGAAGCCTTTGGGCAGCTGGTACAACTCGCCCGCACGGCGCAAACCGCGCCGCCCAGCATCCGCCCGCGGCGTTCGTTCCACGTGCCCACCATGGACGACCTGCGCTCGTTAGCGCTCAGCCCAGACGGCAAGACCCTGGCGCTGGGCAGCAGCAGCAACGCCATCCACCTGTGGCGCATCGACGGGCGACCTGAGCCGCTGCCGGTGCTGTACGCGGCCTCGACCCAGGCCCACGCGCTGGCGTTCAGCCCGGACGGCGAGCACCTGGCCGCGGCGGTGGCCGACCACAGCATCCGCGTGCACCAGTGGGAAGACGGGCGCACGGTTAAGGCGCTGCAGGGCCACAGCGGGTTGGTGCGCAGTGTGGCCATCGCCGCCGACGGGCGTTCGATCTACTCGGCCAGCTTTGACGGCACGCTGCGCGGCTGGCGCTTCCCGATCGGGTCGGAGAGCCGGGTGCTGGCGCGCAGCCAGGGCGAGTTCTTTGCCGTGGCGCTGAGCCCCGACAGCAGCCTGCTGATCGGCGCGGGAGCCGACCGCGTGCTGGATGTGTTTCAACTGCCCGAGGGCAACCAGGTGCGCGAGTTGGAAGGCCACGAGGCTACTGTCACCATGCTGGCCACCGCCCCGCAGACCCAATTTGTGGCCAGCGCCGGCCGCGACCAGACCATTCGCGTGTGGAATTACGTCAGCGGGCGGGCGGTGCAGACCATCGACTACGGCAGCGATCCGGTGACCGGGCTGTGCATCCATCCCAACGAGCAGATCATCTTCAGCGCCGGCTACCGCGGGCAGCTCCACGTGTGGGATATGTCCACCGGGCGCGCGCTGGAGGAACTGGCGCACCACAAACGCGCGGTGATCGGCCTGGCGCTTACGCCGGGCGGCGAGACGCTGGTCAGCGCCAGCGGCGACGGCTCGGTGACGCTGTGGAACCTGGAAGTCTTTCTGATGGCGCGCCAGCCGGTGGAGGATATGCCCCTCGACCGCGCCGCGTCGATCCAGCGACAGATGGAAGCCAACAGCATTACCCCGCCGGAGAAGAACTGGCTGGCGTTCACGCTGGAACTCCTGCGCTGGAAGCAGCGCTTCGACATCCAGCTCGAAGGTGCGCGGACGATCTCCGTGGGTGAGTTTGATATTCAGTTGTGAAAAAGCATCACGAATAACACGAATAAAACGAATGGCACGAATTTTCTTATTGTTTATTCGTGCCATTCGTAGTATTCGTCTAATTCGTGATGCTTTTCTCCGCGATTACTCTTCACCGAGGAGTTCTTTGGCAGCGCGTTTGGTGACTTTCCCGCGCTCGTCGGTGCTGAGGATCTTCTTGCGGATGCGGAAGTTCTGCGGCGTGACCTCAAGCAGCTCGTCGTCGGCCAGGTACTCGATGGCCTCGTCCAGGCTCATCTGGCGCGGCGGGGTGAGGCGCACCTCGATGTCCTTGTTGGAAGAGCGCATGTTGGTCAGGTGCTTCTTCTTGCATACATTGATGGGAATATCCAACGGGCGGGTGTTCTCGCCCACCACCATGCCTTCATATACTTCCACGCCCGGGCCGAGGAACAGGGTGCCGCGTTCTTCGGCGTTCTTCAATCCAAAGGTGACGGTGACACCCGGCTCCCACGCCACCAGCGAGCCAGTGTTGCGCGAGGCGATTGCGCCCGCGTAGGGCAGATAGCCGTGGAAAATGGTGTTCATCACACCCATGCCGCGTGTGGCGGTGAGGAACTGGTAGCGGAAGCCCAGCAGCCCGCGGGTGGGCACCAGGTAATGCAGCCGCACCGTGTTTTCGCTCGTCGTTTCCATGTTGAGCATCTGCGCCCGGCGGGTGCCCAGCATTTCCACCACCGCGCCCACGCTCTCCGAGCTGGTCTCGATGTGCAGGTCCTCAAACGGCTCCAGCGTCTCGCCGTTGGCGCCTTGCTTCATGATTACCTCGGGGCGCGAAACCTGGAACTCGTACCCC
Source organism: uncultured Anaerolineaceae bacterium (assembly GCA_937920255.1). GTDB lineage: Bacteria > Chloroflexota > Anaerolineae > Anaerolineales > Anaerolineaceae > CALDSL01. Next base: position 9,958 of record CALDSL010000083.1, read on the forward strand.
TCGCGGCGCATGGTTTCGATCAGGATCGCCAGGTGCAGCTCGCCGCGTCCGGAAACCAGAAACGTATCGGCGGTTTCGGTGTCTTCCACACGCAGGGCTACGTTGTTGCGCAGCTCGTCGTACAGGCGCTCGCGCAGCTTGCGTGAGGTGCTCCACTTGCCTTCGCGCCCGGTAAAGGGCGAGGTGTTAACGCCAAAGGTCATGCGCACGGTGGGCTCTTCCACTTTGATGGGCGGGAGGGCGACCGGGTTGAGCGGGTCAGCCAGCGTTTCGCCAATGGCGATGCCTTCCAACCCGGCCACGGCCACGATCTCGCCCGCGCTGGCCTGCTCGACTTCGTTCTTTTCTAGCCCCTGATAGACGTACAGGTAGCGCATGCGCTCCGGCAGGATACTACCATCCACCTGAATGCGCGCCACTTCCTGGCCAGCCTTGACCGAACCGGCAAAGATACGCCCCACCGCGGTGACGCCGCGGTAATCGTCGTAACCCAGGTTGGTGATCAACATTTGGAACGGAGCGGTCGGGTCAACTTTGGGCGCGGGGACGGAATCGAGGATAGCCTGGAACAGCGGCTGCAGGTCGGGGCCCATTTCGGGCGTAAACCCAGACTGGCCGGTGAGACCATTGGCGTAAATTATGGGAAATTCGGCCTGCTCGTCATTGGCGCCCAGTTCGACAAACAGGTCAAAGGTATTGTTGAGGGTCGTGTCAGGGTCGGCGTCGCGGCGGTCCATCTTATTGATGACCACGATGGCCTTATGGCCCATTTGCAGCGCCTTCTTGAGTACAAAGCGCGTCTGCGGCATGGGGCCTTCGGCCGAATCGACCAGCAGCAGCACGCCATCGACCATGTTCATCACGCGCTCCACCTCGCCGCCAAAATCGGCGTGGCCTGGGGTGTCGACGATGTTGATCTTCACCTGCTGGCCGGTTTTCGGGTCGGGTAGCAGAATGGCCGTATTTTTCGCCAGGATGGTGATGCCGCGCTCGCGTTCCAGGTCATTCGAATCCATGACGCGTTCCGCCACCTGCTGGTTCTCACGGAAGACGCGCGCCTGCCGCAGCATCTGATCCACCAGGGTGGTCTTGCCGTGGTCAACGTGCGCGATGATAGCAATATTGCGAATTTCTTTGCGTTCGATCATAAAAATAACTCTTCTTTGCTGTCAAAAACGGATATAAGGCCATGATCTATATGACCTCGGCTTTGGCCGAGGTCACGCTGTCCCGATTACTGCCTGGGAAAGTGAAGCGAATTATTATACCACAGGCGGTCGTAATTGCTCAGGGTATTGAATCGGTGTCCTCCAAAGATCACTTCGCCAGTGAAGGTGCGAGGAGTATCTGCCATCATCCAGAGCAAAGTTGGGTGCGCCTGCTCGCAGAGCACCCTACCGCGGGTTTCGGACACTGTCGGAACTGGTGATCCATCAGCGCGAAGGTGCATGGAAAATATGCCGTTTTGTGGAGCGATACAGTACAATGATTGGTGGTATGCAATAAGCATCTCAAATCGCAACGAGGAACCATTCGTGGGCCTGTTTATTCGCTGGTTTTCCAACCCGCAGCTTACGGATAAAACCGAAAAGCGGAATTTTATCAATGTTCAAATCGACGCGGTCGGCATTGGCATCACGTCGGCCGTGTCGCAATTCCTGGCGGTCTTTCTCACCTTATTGGGAGCGAGCAACTTCCAGGTGGGCATGCTCACCTCGATGCCCGCGCTGACCGGCTTCCTGCTGGCGATACCGGTGGGCAATTTCCTGCAAAGCCGGCGGCGCATTGTGCCCTGGTTCAGCGCGGCGAGGTTGAGCGTGATCACCTGCTACGTGCTCACCGGCGTGGTGACCATGGTAGCCCCGCCCGATTGGAGCGTGGTGGCTGTGCTGATCATCTGGGCGGTGGCCACCCTTCCGCAGACGGTGCTGAGCATCACCTTCTCGGTGGTGATGAACGCGGTGGCCGGACCGTCCGGCCGATTCGAACTGATGAGCCGGCGCTGGGCGATCCTGGGGTTCACCACCGCCATCGCCGCGCTTGTGGTCGGTCAGGTGCTGGATTCGATTCATTTTCCGGTCAACTACCAGGTGGTGTTCATCGCCACGGCGGTGGGCGGGTTGATCAGCTACTATTTCTCCAGCCGGATCGTAATCCCGGAAAATACGGCCGCCAGCCTGCAACGCCCGCGTTTTTCGTTTGCCCAGCAGTACCGCGAGTACATGCACATCATCGCGACGGAGAAACCGTTTATCTCGTTTGTTATCAAACGCACCGTGTTTCTGACTGGCACGACGCTGGGCATCCCGCTATTTCCGATCTACTTTGTGCGCGTGGTCGAGCTTTCCAATAGCTGGATCGCCGGCATCACCACCGCGCAGACGGCAGTGATGGTGATCGGCTACTTCTACTGGACGCGGCAGTCGCGCGCGCGCGGCTCGCGCCCGGTGTTGATCTGGACCACCATGGCGCTGGCGCTCTACCCCATCTTCGTGGCTTTCACGACCGAGCCGTGGGTGATCGTGGTGCTGGCCGGATCGGTAGGCATTTTCCAGGCCGGCCTGGACCTGGTGTTTTTTGACGAGTTGATGAACACCATCCCGCCCGAGTTCAGCGCCACGTTCGTCTCCTTCGCGCAAAGCCTGCAGTACTTCTCGTCGATCATATCGCCGCTGCTGGGCACGTTCCTGGCAGACCAGTTTGGCGTAAGCACGGCGCTGATTGTAGCCGGGGCGGTTCGCCTGGCCGGCAGTTTCCTGTTCCTGTTTGGAACACCTGCGCGCAAGCCCGCCAGTGCATAAGTGCGTAACGTTGTATATTCCTACCCATTTACTCTATTTTCCGGTACAATCATAGATAACTATTCGCCCCTGCCTTTCCGGCCGGAGCGAATCATTCTAAGAACTATCAGGAATTGTTTTGTGTATGTTGTTTGGGCGGCTTCGCCGCCCAAACAACATACACAAAACAATAACGTCTTGATAGATACTTCATAGATAGGAACGTGACAGCCAATGCCGAAGAAAGTAAGAAAGCAGCAAAGACAATCCAGTTCCATCGCACCCATGATCATGATCGGCGTGGGAGCGATCTTGTTTGTGGCCTTCCTGGTATGGGCGGCCATCAACAGCGAGCGGCAAGTGAACAGCGCAGTACAGGGCCCGTACCCGAATATCGCCCGCGTGACCCTGGAAGATTCGAAAGCCGCCTTTGATTCCCAATCCGCGGTGTTTTTGGACGTACGCGACCAGGCATCGTATGATGTCAGCCACATCCCCGGCGCAGTGAATATCCCGGTCGGTGAGATCCAGCAGCGCGCCGGTGAGTTGAACAAAGAAGATTGGATCATCACCTACTGTACCTGACCGGCGGAAGAATCGAGTGCCCGTGCGGCACAAGTTTTGATCGATCTCGGTTTCACCAATGTCAACCCGATTTTGGGCGGATACGCGGCCTGGAACGAGGCCGGATATCCGGTGGAGTAAGCCTGTTGCATTATAGCGGTAAGGACAATGATTAAATCACGAAGGCGCGAAGCCGCGAAGAAAACCGTAATAAAAAAACATCGTGGCTTCGTGTTTTGGATGTAGTAATCATCTTGCGTAAATAATGAAAACGGCTGTCTGAGATCCCAGACAGCCGTTTTTGATTGGTTTTACGAGGCACTCGCCGGAGGTTTTTTCCATGACCGGGCGATGAAACGAATGCCTATTTGCACCATCAGCACCGCGGCGGTGATGATAGCAAATATGCCCAGGTTGCGAGCGATCCCGCCCACGCCGGCCAGCAGATTGACCTGATCGTGACCGCCACGATCAAAGTTGCGGTGGAAGTCACCCGAGCCAGATTGGATGCGATCCGGCACCCCGCCTTCCGGACGCCCCATGTGCTCCATGCCTCTCCCGGCCGCTTCCCCGGCGCCAATGACGCCGCTGGAAACGCCGAGGTAGATCAACCCGCCAACCAAAGCAGCCGCCAGCAATATTACCAGTACACGAACGATTGTTTTTCCCATCAGCGCGAATCTCCTCTTGTGATTATTCCTGCTCGACAGGCACTTCCACCGGAGCGGGTTGTGGAGCGCGCCGCGTGAATCCATTGCGAAGCGGGGAAACGATATAGCGTGAAATCATCCACACCACCCAATTCCAGTTAAGAGCGAAGTGCAGCCCCACCAGCACCAGTGACAGGTTTGCGCTGAGACTGTGCAAACCCCGCCAACCGTTCCCTTCCGGTATGCTGATCCCTAACGCGGGAAGGACGCTGCGAGAAATGAGCAAACCGCTGAGCATGACGCCCACAATCGCGACAAACAGCAGGAAATCCACCACAAACTTGATCCGGGAAACATGCAGCGGCCGGCGGAAGAAGCGCCTCAGCACAGCAACGATCCACTTCCAGTGCAGAAGCATGTGAACCACGACGACAGCCGCGAATGCCAGGCTGAGCCATTCGTGCACGGAAACGCCAGTAAGGCGCGGCTCGAAGGCAACCAGAAAGGCGGCAAAAATTCCTACATCAATCCACAGGTTGGTTTTATTCGACATTTTTTCTCCAATCTCCATTCTCGAAATTACGCTGCTTATCATACGAAACCCATTGGATTTGTTGGTTTAGAGTTGGTATAGGTGTGTCATTTTGCAGCCAGATTTGATCAATGTTTCATCTTGACTTTTCACCCACCTGTTCATAAAATCAAATAGTTCCATATTCTGAAAGCTGGGAAGAGTCCGGTTAAATGGCACCGAAGGGGCAACCCAGTGCGCTGGCTGCGTTCTGGGGAATCTCTCAGGTAAATGGACCCACTTTCAATCTCTCTGGAAAGTCGCAAGACACCGAAGGGGCAAACCGGGACGCTGATCGCGCCACGGCGAATCTCTCAGGTCATGAACAGAGAAACACGCCGCGATGTACTGGCGTGTTTTCGATTTTTTCATCTTATCCCCAGCAGGAGGAACTTCATGAATATCCCCAGTGATTTGAAATACACCAGCACGGATGAATGGGTAAAACTCGATGGCGATGTCGCCACGATGGGCGTTACTGACTATGCGCAGGACCAGCTTTCGGATGTTGTCTTTGTCGAGATCACGCTCGGCGCCGGTGACCAGGCCAAGCGCAATACTACCTGCGTTACGCTCGAATCGGTCAAGGCGGCCGCGGATGTCAACTGCGCTGTGAGCGGCGAAGTGGTTGAAGCCAACGAAGAACTGGCGCAGAGCCCAGAGCTGGTCAACACCGACCCGTACGGCGCGGCCTGGATGCTCAAGATCAAACTCGCCAACCCGTCGGAGCTTGACACGATGATGGACGCTGCCGCGTACGAAAAGTATTGCGAGGAACGGAGTCATTAATGTTCATACCCCATAGCAATGAGGAACGCGAAGCCATGCTTCGCGTTATTGGCGTGGAGAAGCTGGAAGATCTGTTCCGGGATGTGCCGGCGGACTTTCGCTTTCCCCAACTGAATCTGCCGCAGGCGCTGACCGAAATGGAAACCGCCAGTGAGATGTCCGAGCTGGCGCTCGCCAACGAGTCTACGCGCGACCTGGCGTGCTTCCTGGGCGCGGGCGCATACAACCACTACATCCCCGCCGCCGTGGATGCGATCATCCGGCGCGGCGAGTTCCTGACCGCCTATACACCCTACCAGCCGGAAGTCTCGCAGGGCACGTTGCAGGCCATCTTTGAATACCAGTCGCTGATCGCCAACCTGACCGGGATGGATGTGAGCAACGCCTCGCATTACGACGGCGCGACCGCCACTGCCGAAGCGGTGGTGATGGCGTATCACAACTTCCGCGGCAAGCGTAACAAAATTCTGCTGGCGCACACGCTGCACCCGCACTACCGCGAGACGGTGCGCACCTACATGCAGGGCTACACTGACTTGGTGATCGAAGGCGACGATGTCGACGTTGATCCGCTCACCTCGCCATGCGAAACGCTGAGTGGCCAGATCGACGCCAACACCGCGCTGGTGGTGGTACAGTACCCGGACTTCTTCGGGCGCATGTATGATTACACCGAGATGATCGAAGCCGCCCACGCGCAAGGCGCGCTGGTATGCGTGGCCACCAACCCCATCGCCCTGGGCCTGATCAAAGCCCCGGGCGCGTTCGGCGCGGATATTGTGGTGGGCGAAGGCCAGCCGCTGGGCGTTCCGCTGTCGTACGGCGGGCCGTACCTGGGCTTGTTTGCCACCAAGAAAGAGTACGTGCGCAAGATCGCCGGCCGCCTGGTGGGCGAAACCGTGGACGGTGAAGGACGGCGCGCCTATGTGCTGACCCTCACCGCGCGCGAGCAGCACATCCGCCGCGAAAAAGCGACTTCGAATATCTGCACCAATGTGGGCCTGATCGCGCTGGCATCCACCGTTTACATGAGCCTGCTGGGCAAGAGCGGCCTGCGCCAGGTGGCCGATCTGTGCTACCAGAAGGCACACTACGCCGCCGAAGAAATCGCCTCGATCCCCGGCTTCGACGTCTGCTCGGGCGCGCCGTTCTTCCACGAGTTTATCGTGTGCTGCCCGGTGCCGGTGTCGGAGATCAACGCGCACCTGCTGGATCATAACATTTTGGGCGGCTATGACCTGAGCAAAGATTATCCCCAGATGGAGAACCAGATGCTGGTGGCCGTGACGGAAATGAACAGCCGCGACCAGATTGACGCGCTGGTGGAAGCCCTGAAGGAGTTTTCCAATGACTGAGCCTACGATTTATGAAATCTCCTCGCCTGGGCGCACCGGCGTGCGCTTCCCGCAGCCTGACGTGCCCACCACCCCCCTGCCCGACGAATTCGTGCGCGAGGAGCTGCCCATGCCGGAAGTTTCCGAGCTGGACGTGGTGCGGCACTTCACCAATCTTTCGACGTTGAACTACTCCATCGACCGCGGCTACTACCCGTTGGGTTCGTGCACGATGAAGTACAACCCGAAGATCAACGAGGAAATGGCGCGCCTGCCCGGGTTCGCGTTCGCGCATCCCCTGCAGCCAATCGAGACGGTGCAGGGCAGCCTGGCCCTGATGTACACCCTGCAGGAATGGCTGAAAGCCATCAGCGGGTTCGCGGCGGTCACGCTGCAACCGGCCGCCGGCGCGCATGGCGAGCTGGTGGGCATTCTCATCATCCGCGCCTACCATCACGACCGCGGCGATACAGCACGCACCAAGATTATCGTGCCCGATTCGGCCCACGGCACCAACCCGGCTTCGTCGGTCATCGCCGGCTACGAGGTGGTGAATGTCAAAACCGACGCCGACGGCAACGTCGACCTGGATTCGCTGCGCGCGGTGTGTGATGAAACCACCGCCGGCCTGATGCTGACCAACCCCAACACCCTGGGCCTGTTCGACTGCAACGTGCGCGAAGTGATCAACATTGTCCACGAAGCCGGCGGGCTGGTGTACGGTGACGGCGCCAACCTGAACGCGCTGCTGGGCATCGTGCGACCGGGCGACGTGGGCTTTGACGTGATGCACTTCAACCTGCACAAAACCTTCTCGACCCCGCATGGCGGCGGCGGCCCGGGCTCTGGCCCGGTCGGCGTCACCGAACAGTTGGCAGATTTCCTGCCCGACCCGGTGGTGGCGGTGGTTGAGCCTGGCACGGCCACGGAAGCGCCGCTGTATGGCTTTATGAAACCCGAAAAGACTATCGGCCGCATTAAATCCTTCCACGGGCATTTTGGCATGTTCGTGCGCGCCTTTGCCTACATCGCCATGAATGGCGCGGATGGCATGCGCTCCATTGCCGAACACGCGGTGCTCAACGCCAACTACCTGATGGCGCGGTTGAAGGACACTTATCACGTGCCGTACAACCGCATCTGCATGCACGAGTTTGTGATGGAAGGCAAGTTCGACGACGTGCCGGATGTGCGAGCGCTGGATATTGCCAAGCGGCTGATGGATTACAACTTCCACCCGCCGACCAACTACTTCCCGCTGATCGTGCACGAAGCGCTGATGAT
>CALDSL010000084.1 GCA_937920255.1 uncultured Anaerolineaceae bacterium
CCAGCACCAGCAGCGCGGAGAGGATGCGCCAGCCCGGGTTGACCATGGGAACGGAAGGCAGTCGCACTTCCGCGCCGGTGGTGCCCAGCGAGTAGTAATATTGGCGGCGGCCCTTGTTGCGCGCCTTGTGCGCCACAGGCGTGCCCAGCCCCATGCCGCGCACAATCACGCCCGGGGTGATGCGTTCCTGGCGGTGCGCCGGCACGACGACGTTGCGCGTGGTGCGCGCGGTGGTCTGCCGCGTGGCGGCCTTGCGCACGTTGCTGGCGCGGGTGGGGCGCGGCTCGCTGCTCGCGGCGCGGCGTTGGCGGGTCTCTTCCGCGCGGGTTTTACCGGTATTTCTTCCATTGCTGCTGGTCAGCTTCATACGTTCCTCCCAAACCGGCGTTCGGTGCGATCCTGGTCTGCTTTGCGTTCCAACGCCAGTTCTATCAAGCGGTCTATCAGTGCGCGGTATGGCAGCCCGCTGGCTTCCCACAGCTTGGGGTACATGCTGATGCGGGTAAAACCGGGGATAGTGTTGATTTCGCCAATGTAGATGGTATAGTCCACCGGCTCGATCAGGAAGTCCACGCGGGCCATCCCGGCGCAGTCGGCGGCGCGGCAGGCCTGGATCGCCAGCCGGCGGATCTGCTTGATAATTTCGGCCGGCAGATCGGCGGGCACAAACAGCTGGGTGTTGTCGTCCATGTACTTGGCTGTGTAGGTGTAGAACTCGTCGGCCGGGCGGATCTCGCCCGGGAGCGAGCACACCAGGCGCTCGTTGCCCAGCACGCTGGCTTCGATCTCGACCGGATTGTTAATGCCCATTTCGACGATCACGCGGCGGTCAAAGCGCGCCGCCTCGCGCAGCCCGGCCACCAGTTCGGCGCGGCTGGCGCAGCGCGAAATGCCCACCGACGACCCCAAATTGGCCGGCTTGGTGAAGAGCGGGTAGTCGGCCATGTCTTCGCATTTTTCCACCGCCGCATCCAGATCGTTCTCGATCTGGCGGCGGGTGATCAGCAGCGAAGGCACCACCGGCAGGCCGTTTGCGCGCATCACGTCTTTGAACAGGGCTTTGTCCATCCCCACCGCCGAGCCGAGCACGCCCGAGCCGGCGTACGCGACCCCGGCCATCTCCAGCAGACCCTGCACAGCGCCGTCCTCGCCGCCTGTACCGTGCAGGACGGGGAAAATCACATCCACATCCGCAAAGGGCGTCAGAGAGCCGTCCTGACGGGCGTAGAGGCGGTTGTGGCCGGGCTCGGGCAGCAGCACAACCGGCACCAGCCCATCCGTGCTGCCCGCTTCCAGCGCTTCGAGCACATGCTCGCCGCTGTACCAGGCGCCGTCGTGGCTGATGCCAATTTGCACCACCTCGTATTTCTGGGCGTCCAGCACCGAGAGCACGGAGCGCGCGGACATGAGCGAGACTTCATGCTCACCCGACCGGCCTCCGAACAGTACGCCCAAATGAATACGCTCTGCCATCTTACTTCCCTCTACCTGTCTTGCGGGAAGAACGCGGTTCTTCCCATTCGCCTACCAGCTCAATTTCCAGCTCCAGCGCAACGCCGCTGGTTTCCAACACCTTCTGGCGCGCGGTCTGGATCAATTGCGAAATATCGGCGGCGTTTGCCTTGCCGTGGTTGATAAAGAAATTCGCGTGCACCGGGCTGATCTCGGCGTCACCGCTGCGGTAGCCCTTCAGGCCGGCAGCTTCAATCAGCCGTCCGGCATAATCGCCAGGGGGGTTCTTGAACATCGAACCCAGGCTGGCGCCGGGGGGCTGGGTGCGGCGGCGCTGTTCAGAGTAGGCGTCCATCGCGGCTTTGATCGTCTCGGGGTCACCATTAGAAAGCTTCAGGCGGGCAGCCAGCACCACAGCCTGGCCGGGCTGGCGCTTGAGCGCGCTGCTGCGGTAGGCATATTCCATGCGTTCCAGCGGCCACTCCTGCCGACCCTCTTCCCGGTGCAAGATGTCTGCCAGCACCAGGTTGGTCTGCATGTCGGCGCCGTGCGCCCCGGCGTTGCCGTACACGGCCCCGCCCAGCGTGCCGGGGATGGTGGCGGCCCATTCCAACCCGGAGAGGCCGCGCAACGCCGCCTGGCGCGCGATCGTGCCCAGGTTAGCGCCCGATTCTGCCCACACAGTGGGCGGCGTATGGTGCGTGTCAATCTTGATGTTGCGCGCCTTGTTGAGAATGACCACGCCGCGGAAACCTTGGTCGCTCACCAGAATGTTAGCGCCGCTGCCGAGCAGGAAGAAGGGCAGGTCCAGCGCCCACAGGCTGGCGGTAAACGCGGCCAGCTCGTCGGCAGTGTTGGCCACCAGCATCGCATCCGCCGGGCCGCCCAGGCGGGCGGTGGTGTAATTGGCCAGCACCACATTTTCCTGCAGGCGCGAGCCATAGTTGTTGCGCAGCGTGGCCATCCAGCGCGGGGAGGTGGGAGAAGAGGTCGCCATCTTAGCGCTCCTTCTCCTTCAGCCCGGCCAGCACGTCGCGGCTGATCTGATCGGCGTCACCGGCGGAGAGCACCAGCACCACGTCGCCCGGGCGCAGCTCGTCCAACAGCAGCGCGGTGGTCTCATCCAAACCGGCGCTGAAGCGCGCGGCGGGGTGGCGCATGGCTTTTACCACCTGTGCGGCGGAAAAACCGGGGTTCTTTTCGCGCGCGGCGTACACCTCGGTCACCAGTACCTGGCCGGCATCGCCGAAGGCGGCAGCATATTCGGCCAGCAGGGTCTGGGTGCGGGTGTAGGTGTGCGGCTGCCACACGGCCCAGATGCGCCGGCCCGGGTAGCGCGCTTTGGCCGCCGCCAGCGTGGTGCGGATCTGCGTGGGGTGATGCGCATAGTCATCCAGGATAGCGATCCCAGCGGCTTCGCCCAGCAGGTCAAAGCGCCGCCCGGTGCCGCTGAACTGGTTGAGCGCGCGGATCGCGTCCTGCACCGGCAGATCGAGTTGGTGCGCCACTGCCAGCGCGGCCAGCGCATTTTGCACGTTTTGCAGGCCGGGCAGGCTGAGCGCAACCGCGCCAAGCGTCACCGTTTGGCCGGCGGGCGGGTTGTACAGCGCGGTAAAGCGGTATGCACCGTCTTCGCCACGTGTTACATCCTGCGCGGTGTAGTTGGCGTACGCGGCCAGCCCGTAGGTGAGAGCGCGGCTTCCGGCGGGGATTGCTGGCAGCAGCGAAAGCGCGGCAGCGTCATCCGCGCAGGCCAGCAGCAGCCCGCCTGCTTCCAGGCGCTGGACAAATTCAACAAACGCCTGGCGGTAATCATCGGGGGTGGGGAACATGTCCGGGTGGTCGTGCTCGATGTTGGTGACCACTTCCACCGCCGGCTGCATCCCCAGGAACATACGGTCGTACTCGTCGGCTTCGATGATGAAGGCCGGGCCTTTGCCGGCGTGGGCGTTGCGGCCCAGGTCTTTGGAGATACCCCCGATGATGTACGATGGATCGCGGCCCAGGCGGACGAAGATCAGCGCCAGCATGGCGGTGGTGGTGGTTTTGCCGTGCGTGCCCGCCACGGCGATGCCGGTGCGGTTTTGCATCAGCCGGCCGAGGAAATCGGAGCGCTTGAGCACAGGAATGCCCGCGGCGCGCGCGGCAACCACTTCGGGGTTGTCGTCGCCGATGGCCGAGGAGCGCACTACCAGCGATGCGCCTTCCACGCTGCGCGGATCGTGACCGGCAACCAGGCGCGCGCCCGCAACCTCGAGGCTTTGCGCCAGGGGCGAGATCACCCGGTCCGAACCGCTCACGGTGTATTCACCGCTCTCGAGCAGAAGGCGGGCGATGGCGGACATTCCGCTGCCTGCGATGCCGATCAAGTGTACGTGTTGCATCAGATAAACACCACCAGAACAAAGACGAATGCGACAGCCACCGCGAAATAGATGGTGGGCGGGGCCATGAAATTGGGCGGGAGCAGTTCCACAAGTTCGGCTGCCGCCTGACCCATCGACGTGTTGACATCCGGAGCGCTGATCAGGTCAAATGGATAGCCGGCCTGGTCCATGTAGAACCAGATCGAGCCGATGATCAGATAGCCGTTGAGCGCTCCCAGGAACAGGCCCAGCAGCGAGTCTTGCAGGCGCTCGCGCACGAACTTGCCGGTGCCGGCCAGACGGGTGATGCTGGGCGTCTGGTACCCGAAGAAGACCATCATAATCAGGATGGCGGCGCGCATCCAGAACATGGGCACCATCGAACCGCCCGATTCGAGCGTGGTGGTCACAAACGGCACAAAGCGTTCGATCAGGGCGATAATGAAGAGCGACAACACCGCGCTAAACGTGACCACCAGTTCCTTCGCCCAGCCGCGCATCATCCCGATGAGGGCGAAGAGGATCACGAACGTCCAGAAGATTGCGGATAAACCAACCATCGGTGATTAACCTTTCCCTTTCCCCTGAACAGCCAGCCCCACCACCAGGCCGGCGATCTGCGCGGCGGCCTGAGGGCGAGAAAGCGAACGCGTGGCGGCGCGCATGGCCGCGAGCTGGTCGGGTTGGCGCATGAGCGCTTCCACCGTGTCACACAATTGCCGGGCCAGTTCGGCGTCTTCCATGATGACCGCCGCGCCGCGTTGCTGCAGGTAACCGGCGTTCACGCGCTGGTAGCGCCAGGCGTACGGATAGGGAACGAGGATGGCGGGCAGCCCAAACAAGGGATACTCGCCCAGGGTCGATGCTCCGGCGCGGCTCACCGCCAGGTCCGCCGCGGCCAACGCGGCTCCCATTTCGTGCAGATACGGGAAGGCGTGATAGCGCGACAGCAATTGCGGTTCGAGCGCGGCCTGAGCCGCCTGTATTTCCGCCCAGTCCAGCTCGCCGGAGATGTGGATGATCTGCATCTGCCGCAGCAGGCGGGGCAGGCCGGCCAGCAGCGCGCGGTTGATGCTGCGCGCGCCTTTGCTGCCGCCGAACACCAGCAGCACCGGGCCTTCGCTGTCCAATCCCAACCGGCTGCGGCCTTCGGCGCGCGTCCAGTTTTCCAATTCGGGTCGCACCGGATAACCGGTGACGACCATATGCTTGCGCGGGTTGAAATAACGGCGCGAGTCTTCGGTGGTGAGCGCGATGGTATCGGCGAAGCGGGCCAGAGTCTTGAGCGCCAGTCCTGGCTCGATATCGGGCACGTACAGCAGGATGGGGCAGCGGCGGCCGGCCAGCGCCATGGGAACCGCCACGTAGCCCCCGGTGAACAGGATCACGTCTGGCTGGAAGGAGCGCAGAATACGGCGCGCCTGGAGCGTACCGCGGCTGAGCTGCAGCAGGTTGCCGGGCAGGGAACGCACGCCAACGCCGTGAACCCCCGCGGCGGGGATTCCGGCGAACGCAATGCCCTGGCGCGCTACCAGATCGGCTTCCATGCCGCTCTGGCCGCCCACCCACAGCACTTGCTGGGCCTGGCTACCGATCGCCCGAAGGACGGACAGGGCTGGATACACTCCGCCGCCCGTTCCGCCCGCGCAAATCAACAACCGCACTGTTGGTCCTTCCTGAAGCCGGAGCTCCACTGTTCGATACACGCGCAATATTCATAATGATGCCGACACTGGCCAGCATGATGGTGATGCTGGAACCGCCGGCGCTGATAAACGGCAGGGCGTTGCCTGCGAACGGCAGCAGGGCTACCATCACGCCCATGTTGATGACCGCTTCCAAAAAGATCCACAAGGTGAGACCGGCGGCCAGCAGCCTCCCCAGCAGGTCCGGGGCGTGCTGCGCGACGCGCATGCCGCGGTACAGGAAGAGGATGAACAGGCCGATAACGGCGGTCGCGCCGATCAGGCCGGTTTCCTCGGCGATGATGGCAAAGATGCTATCGGTGGGCGCCACCGGCAGGCCGGTGAATTTGCTGGACGCGCGCCCAATGCCGACCCCAAAGAATCCGCCGTTGACCACCGCTTCCAGCGAGCGCTGCACGTGGTAAGAGGCGCTGGTGGGGTCCTGCAGGCCGGCCCAGTAGTCGATCAGCCGCGCGCGGCCGGTGGGGAACACCAGCACCACGATCACGCCCATGGCAACCACCACGGCCAGCACCGGAACGATGGTACGCAGCTCTCCGCCCGCCAGGAAGTACAGAATGCCACCCAGGGCGATGATCGAAAGCGCGGCGCTGATGTCAGGCTGGCCGAGCACCAGGCCGGCGGTGATGCCCAGGATCAACATCATGGGGATCAGGCCGAAGGTGAAGCTGTTGATCAATTCGCGCTTCGAGAACAACCAGAATGACAGATAGACGATCACCGCGAACTTGGCCAACTCGGAGGGGCGGATCGAGCCGCCGAGGATCGAGCGGTCGGCGCCCAGGCGGGTGTCACGGATGAACAACACTGCCAGCAATAACACCGCGGTGACGGCCATCATCGGAAGCAGTAAGCGCTGGAAGCGGTGATAATTGATAAAACTGAGCACCACGGCCGCGCTGCCGCCCAGCAGCACCCACGCGATCTGGCGCACGAGCATGTAGGTCGGGGCTTCGCCCAGGTCCATCGAGAATTTCCAGCTCGCCGAGTAAACCATCAGCAGGCCGAAGAGCGTCAGCGTGATCACAGTCAGCAAGAGGGGCAGGTCAAAGCGGACGTGCAACGACCGCTGCGCCTTGGCGTTGAAGGGAACATTGGTTTTTACATAAGATCTTTCAGCCATTGTCGGTAGCGCTCCCCACGCTGTTCAAAATCAGTAAATTCATCAAAACTGGTTCCCCCGGGTGAGAGCAGAACCACGTCGCCCGGCTCGACCACCGCCGCGGCGGCCATGATCGCTTCGCGCAGGTTGGCGGCGCGCGCCAGGCTGTACGGGCGCTGGCCTTCGCGTGTCTGGCCCACGGCCACGGCGATCTTGCCGGCGGCTTCGCCGAACACCACCAGGTGGTCAACGCGCTGGTGGATGAGTTCCGCCAGGTCTTCCCAGGGCAGGTTTTTGTCGCGGCCGCCGAGCAAGAGCACCAGCGGCTCGCTGAACGAATGGATGGCAGCGATGGTGCGCTCCGGCGCGGTGGCGATGGAGTCGTTATACCAGGCGGCGCCGTTCCATTCGCGGACAAACTCCAGGCGGTGCGGAACACCGCGGAAACCGCTGACGGCCGCCTGCATGGCATCCACCGGGAAACCGGCGGCATGCCCAATGGCGCAGGCAGCCAGAACGTTGAGCAGGTTATGCTCGCCACGCAGCTCGATCATTTCGCGCGGCAGCAGTTCGGTGACGATTTCCCCGGTCTGGAGACATAACGTCTCACCTGCAAGAAATGTGCCGCTGGCGCCTTCCGCCGGGCGGGTCACCCCAAAGCTGACGAGCGCGCCGCGGACCATCTCGTTCAGGCTCCAGGCGCCGCGGTCTTCGCGGCCCAGGACGGCCACGTCCTCACCCATCTGGAAGGCCAGGATGCGCGCCTTGGCGGCGGTGTAGGCTTCCATCGTGCCGTGGCGGTCGAGGTGGTTGGGGGTAATGTTGAGCACCGCGGCCACGTGTGGCGAAATCGTCATTTGTTCCAGTTGGAAGCTGGAAAGCTCCATCACGGCCACGTCTTCCGGCTGCATCTGGGTCACGTGGTCGATCAGCGGGCGGCCGATGTTGCCGCCAATCCAGGCGCGGCGCGGCGGTTTGGTCGCGGCCTCAGCCATGCGGCCTACCAGCGTCGTGGTGGTGGTCTTGCCGGCCGATCCGGTGATGCCGATCACCGGGCAGGCAACATTTTCCATAAAAATCTGCGAATCGTTGGATAGCGGGATGCCGCGGCGGGCGGCTTCCTGCACGATGGGCAGGGTGAGGGGAATGCCCCCCGAGAGGCAAACCAGTTCCGCTCCGTCCAGCAGATTCAGTGGGTGGCCGCCAAAGGCGAGCCGGATGGGCAGCCCTTCCAGGCTGTTCACCGCGTTCTGCAGGGCTTCGGCGGGGCGGTTGTCATTCAGCGTGACCTGCGCGCCCTGTTTGGCCAGGAAGCGCGCCAGGGCCAGCCCCTGCCGGGCTGCGCCGAGAATGAGAATCCGCTGACCGCTATATGCCTGCATCAGATCACCGCCAGTGCCGTTCCTAACATTGCCGCCATCAGGCTGACCAGCCAGAATCGCTGCACCACCTGGGTCTCGCTCCAGCCCATCAGCTCAAAATGGTGGTGGATGGGCGCCATTTTGAACAGGCGCTTCCCTTTGGTTATCTTGAAGTACACGATCTGCAAAACCACCGCCAGCACTTCGCTGACTGGGATGATGGCGATCACCGGCAGCAGCAGCCAGTGGCCGGTCATCAGCGCTACCACGGCCAGCGTGGCGCCCAGCGCCAGCGAGCCGGTGTCGCCCATAAAGAGTTTGGCCGGGTGGACGTTGAACCATAGAAAACCGAACAGCGCGCCCACCAGGGTAAAGCAAAACCGCCCGAGGAAGATTTGTCCCTGCAGCAGGGCGATGCCGCCGTAGGTGGCGAAACAGGTCGCCGAGATCAGCCCAGCCAGCCCATCCAGACCGTCCGTGAAATTCATGGCATTCGACATGCCCACGATGATGAACGCGGCGATGGGAATGTACCCCAGGCCAAGCTCGATCTCCTGATCGTAGCCGGGCCAGAAGAATTGCGGCACGTCCAGCAGGTAGTACAGCGCGTAGGCAGTGGCCAGAGCTAACACGGTCTGGATGAGGAACTTGGTGCGCGCGCGCATCCCCAGGCCGCGGCGCGGTCCCCGGATGCCCTCCCAGTCGTCGACAGCGCCTAGTAGACCAAACCCGAGCATAACCGCCAGCGGGACGATGACCGAGCGGCCCAGCACGCGCAGGCCGAGCAGGGTGGTGGCATTGAGCAGTACGGTCAGCATCGCCACCGGCAGCAGAACCATCACGCCGCCCATGGTAGGGGTGCCCATCTTGGTCATGTGGCGCTCGGGGCCTTCCACGCGGATCAGCTTGCCGATGCGGAAGTAGCGCAGCACGCGGATGAGCGGGTCACCCCAGATGACGGCCAGCATAAAGCTCAGGCTGGTAAGCGCAAGGGCGATGGAAGTATCGTTCATCTTTCGCCCTCCAGCGCGGTGACAATGCGCCCCATGTACATGCCGTGCGCGCCCTTGATCAGGCATACATCATCGGGACGCAGCAGGTCGCGCAGCAGTTCGACTGCTTCAGGAATATCCGGCGCGCTGAGGATGTTCGAGCGCAGGAAACCAGATTCCATCGCGGTTTCGGCGATCTGCACGCTGGTCTGGCCGACGGTCACCAGAATCTGCGCCACCTCGGCCACGCGGTGGCCCACCAGGCGGTAGCCTTGCTGTTCGTACTGGCCCAGCTCGCGCATCTCGCCCAGCACGGCGATTTTGCGGCCTTCCAGCTCGGAGAGCAGGTTGAGCGCCGCCAGCACCGATTCGGGCGAAGCGTTGTAGGTGTCGTCCAGAATGAGCGCGCCGTTGGCCGAGCGCACAGCCGTCAGGCGCAATTGCGTGTTGCCCTGTTGCAGCCCGTCGATCACTTCCTGCCAGGTGAGGCCTTCCACCAGGCCGACGGCGGCCGCGCGCAGCGCGGTGTGCACCGAATGCTGCCCGATGAGCGGCACGCGCAGGATCAGCGACTCGTTGTGGTGGTGCAACCGAAAGCGGATGCCTTCCAGACCGAACGATTCGATTTCATCCGCCCACAGGTCGGCTTTGGGGTCCAGCCCGTAGTAGAACACGCGCGCTTGGGTCTGTTCGGCCATGGGGCGCACCCAGGGATCGTCGTAGTTGAGGATGGCCACGCCGCCTTGCGAAGCGGGCGGCAGCGCCTGCACCAGCTCGGCTTTGCCGCGGGCGATGGCTTCCTGCGAGCCCGCGCGTGAGGCATGCACGGTTCCGATGTTGGTCACCAGACCCACCTGGGGCAGCGCCAGGTCGCACAGGAAGGCGATCTCGCCGGGTACATAGAAACCCATCTCCAGCACGGCGCGCTCGTAACCGGGCGACAGCCGCAGGATGGTGATGGGCAGGCTGGTCTCGTTGTTCAGGCTGCCCGGGTTTTTAAGCGTGCGATAGCGCTGCGCCAGCACATCTGCCACCAGTTCTTTGGTGGTCGATTTACCCACGCTGCCGGTGATGCCGATCACCCGCACGCCGGGCACGCGGCGGCGCCAGAAGCGCGCGATCTGCTGGAAGGCTGCCAGGCTGTCGTTGACTAACAGGCACAGCGGGCCTTCGCCGGGCTGGAAACCGGCCGGCAGCGTGCCGCCGCGCAGGTCGAGCAGCGGAAAATCTTCGGAAGGCTGGCGCTGGATGAGGGCCAGAGCCGCGCCGCGCTGGAAGGCGTCGCGCAGATAATCATGCCCATCTACGCGCTCACCCGGCAGCGCCACGAACATGGCTGCCGGGATGACCTGACGAGAGTCGATTGCCGCCTCGCTGATATATATCGGCGGAGCGGCTATTCGGGTGCCGGTCAGGGCTTCCAAAACATCGGTCAGGGTCAACACTACGGTTTCAACCTCATTGTCCTGCTTGTCCTACTGCCAGTTCCTGCCGGATATCATCAGGAGGCAGGTTCATCAATACCACCAGGTTTTGCACCACTTCACTGAACACCGGCGCGGCCACGATCGAACCCCAGATGTCGCTCTGCGGTTTTTCGAGCCAGATATAGACCACGAAGCGCGGGTCAGAAACCGGACCCCAACCAACAAATGAAGCGTTGGTGGCATCGCTGGTGTAGCCGTAAGGAGTCGGGATTTCGGCCGTGCCGGTCTTGCCCGCCACGCGATAGCCAGGCACCAGCGCCGAAGAAGCTTCCTGCTCCAGCGAGGTAGCCAGCATTTCAGTCACCTGGCGGGCAGTTTCAGCGCTGATGGGCGTGCCGACCACCTGCGGGGTGTTATTATACTGGCGGTCGTCGTCGATCACCGCGCGCAGTACGTGCGGGGCCATCATCTTGCCATCGTTAGCTACAGCCGAAATGGCCATGATCATCTGCATCGGGGTAACCGCGAGACCCTGGCCAAACGAGTTCGTTGCCAGGTTGGGCAGGTACCAGTTCTCATCGCCGGGGATGGAGAGCGGCCACAGAACTTCGCCGCCCAGGTCCACGTTGGTGCGGTGGCCGATGCCAAAGCGATCCATGTACTCATAAAATTTCGAAGGGCCCATCTGTACCGCCACCCAACTCAGGCAGACGTTGAGCGAATGGCGCATGCAGCCGGTCATGTCCTGCGGGCCCCAGGCGCCGCCGTCCCAGTTGGTGAAGTTGACGCCGCCCACGTTGATCACGCCGGTATCGAGGAAGGGGGTGGTGGGGGTGACAACACCGGCATCGATGGCCGAGGCCATGGTGAGCACTTTGAAGACCGAGCCGGGCTCGTAGGTCTCGCCGATGGCGCGGTTGAAGGGTGTGCGGTCGACAAAGATATTGCCCGCTTCCCAATACTTGTTCAGGTCCATGCGTGGGGTGTTGGCCATCGCCAGGATCTCGCCGGTCTTGGGGTCGGAGATGAGGATGGTGGCGGAAGCGGAGCCGGTCTCTTCCATGGCCTTATCGGCCACGCGCTCGGCCATCGCCTGGATCTCGCGATCGAGGGTGAGGATCAGGCTGGCGCCCGGCGGGATATCCGGCAGGTTTTCGACCTCGTACGGGTCGCGCGGCACCAGCACCGTCTGCGGCGTGCCGGAGAGCAGGTCGTTGTACTTTTCTTCGACGCCAAAATAACCGCGGCCTTTTTCCATATC